>NZGD01000254.1 GCA_002690925.1 Rhodopirellula sp. | reverse complement strand
GATCAGGCTCCCCAATAACCAAAAATTGAACTTGTGCACCTCTCGATTTGACTATTTTGGCCGCTTCAACGAACTCAACCACCCCTTTCTCTTTCAGCAATCTTGCAGCGAAAGTGACGGTGAGGTCTTTTTCTGGTTCAGGCAAAAAAGGATATTCATCAAGATCCACTCCGGAACCTGGGATAAGCGATGTATCCTCGAGTGACAGCTCACACAATGTCATGAGCGCTTGTCGGTCTGCGGGGTTCTGAAAAATAACCTTTCGATTAGCGTGTCCTAAACTTACCCGATACAACGAAGCCAACAGCTTGCGGAGTAGAGCCATATTCTTTCCGCTGCCTACAAAAGAAGACCCCAAACCAGAAATCGCAAATACAACAGACGGCACTTTTGATAAACGGGCAGCTATACCGCCATATAGGACCGCTTTAATTGTCACCAGATGGACCAAAGAAGGACGAATCTTTACCATAAGCCACCACAAGGAGATCACACAGAAAATTTCCTTGAAAGGATTTCGGCCACTGCGACTCATCGGAATTTGGTGGTACAACAGCCCACTGTCATTAATTTTTTTTATGGCCCCTTTCTTGCCGGGACCAGTTGCAACGTGAACTTCGCGCCCTTCTTTCTTAAGCGCACATGCTAGCGACAACCTATGAGAAACAAAAAATGCTGGATCATTAACCACGTAAAGGACACAACCACTATTCATAAACTGTCAACCTTAAAACACATAATCTTATCACTACCTTTCCTAGACTTATCGCAATTAAGGACGTGGCATTAAAAGCCTACTTAGATTCAAAGCACTCTACGCGAAGTTGTATCAACGCTGTTTCTTGCTTCCCAAATCAAAAGTGAAACAACAAGAAACAACTTTGAAAACTCGAAATAATCCAAATTTCTTGTGCCCGCCTTCATAAAATACGATAAAAGTTCACTATTATGGACGTTGGACTTGCTAAGCAATGAATCAATTTTTTCATAACTACCAGCCAAAAACTCATCAAAATTAAACCTGAAAGATCCCTTTTTTTCATTATAGACGGAGGATCCTATTCCGTACTCTAATCTCAAAACAGCCAAATACTTTCTGAGCGCCACTTTGTTAACCCTATTATTTTTATCGAATTTTTCCTCATCTTTTAACTGATTGTAATAGTCTACAAATTTGTCCGCACAAAATGGAAAACGTACGTCAATGCCGAAAGCCCGCGAAGCTAAACGACTTTTCTCCATTGCGCAAAAGTCGTCAAATAAAACCCCACGAACTAGCGCTCTTGTCTCAAATTCATCACAGTCATTAGTGAACTCCGTAAGGAATTCGAGAGACTTCCACAAGTGCTCTGTGGGAAGCCCGAACCGCTGTAATTCTGATATGCTGAACCTAGAGCCCGGAAAACATCTTTCAAGTGGATGCATAAACACTGATGAAATCACATACTTTAGCTTCCAAGAAGAAAGTCCATCCAAACGAGGCTCCTTTCCCCAAATTTTCTTGCCAAGGTATTTTGTAACGCTACAGAGCTGAAGCATCTTTTCAGAGCGAGGCGGCACGTGCCCCATATATATATCGTTTCCCATACCATCGATGGCAACTTCCACGCCATCACCATGCATCTCCTTTAAAAGCCTACAAACCGACGGAAAGGCGAAGTCGCCACACGGATAATCAGATTGGGACAAAACATAATCCCAGGCTTCGAAGTCAGCTTCCAAATTAGCTCTAATGACCCTATGTTCGAAACCAAGTGCATTGCATAAAATCGAAGCATCCTGACTCTCATCTTCTCCAGAGTTGGGCACGAATGTATAACAAAGGACCTCTGAGTAGCCTTCCCGAAAAAGACCATAAACCAGAGCACTGGAATCTTTCCCACCGCTCAAAAGCACTCCCACCTTTTTATTTTTGGGAACCGTTTTAGATATCGCTTCTCTAAAATATTTATCAAACTCAATAAAACTGAATTCATTGGTGCCAATAGTTTTTTTTGACGAAAGGGCTTGTTCCACTTTGGATGGAAGATCGGACATAACCAAGGCAGAAATTTGACCACCCTCGTAAGGATTATTTTCCGAAAAATGCTCTGGGTAAGGCAAAAATCCAAACCGAAGTAACCACGATACTGATTCAGAATTTAAAATTTTCATAACTACCTTTTTAAAACAGTACTAATTTTATTACTTTGGTACGTAATTCTCTGAATGGACAAACCAATTAAGACCAAAGCTTCATCTAGGAGTCTTTATAAAATTGACCAAAAATACTTGGCAACACAACTTGATTACTGCAACAGAGTATAGCGCTATCCCTCCTGCAACCAATGAATCCACCTGCAAAGCAAAGCAGACAGCGCTGGCTAACATGACACTACCAAGCCCAAGAACATTCATAGCAAAAAAATGACTAAAAGCTTTTAATTGGATTAAACGGTAATCGAGAAAAGAAACTATTAGCGAAATACATAAAGAAGGGTATAAAAAAATCAACCATTCTGATTTCCCGGACATCTCATTACCAAATACGAGAAATAGAATGGATTCACCTTGGAAATTGATCAGAACACCACCAACAAAAAATAATATTAATAAACTCAGTAAAGGATACGTCAGTGAACTGCCAAGCTTAGAGGTGAATACTTTAGCGGCAAAAGCGTTAACGAAAACCAGGCCCAATATATATCCATACAAAATATTGGAGAATATACCAACATCAGAAATGCTGCCGAGTCGCTCTACTAAGATTCTAGGAATCGATGCACTTAAGCCCATTATTAGTAGCCCGAAACCAATTTTGCTCAAGCCCGGAACTGTTTCTTTGCAATAAACTAAAGACGACTTAGAAAAAACCCGATCATGACCAAAGTTTTTGATTAAGCCGAATAGGATCCAGAAAGAGAAAAAAGTATAAATTGCTGTAAGGATTTGAAAATATACTTCTGATTCGTACTGAACCAACCACTGGCCCCAAGATGCGATTGAAATTGACACAAATAAGAAAAGAAAGCATGAAAAAAATTGGAGCACATCACCTTGCCGTTTAGCGGCAGCCAGATAAATATCAACCATTCCTTCGAATAACTTTACCGAAAGGATCATAAGAAATACCTTGACCCCAAGGGTTGCATGATCAGAATCTGAGCCTTTTACAATTACGAAATAGACCGGTATTGCAAAAAAGACTAACGCCCCGGACGAGATAATTCTTACACTTAACAACTTAGCCAGTATAGGGCTATCTTTGTTTAGAGAGTATTGCCTCAAACCAAGCTGAAAGAAATTAGACACTGGCGTTATAGCCGCCAAAACAAAAAAATATAATCCTGCGACCTCTAAACCATATATACGGTTTATTGAGACAACAATTGTTACCTGTGACAGCAGATATAAAAAAAAAGATAAAAAGACCACCATCAAAACAATCCTTGAATTAGCAAAAGGATTTTAGGTAATTCAAATCAGAACCTCGGAGGATTTTGATTTTTTGTTTGTAGATTATTACTAACAGGCACAATTGGACAACCGTCTTAATTAGTCGTTTTATTTAATCTGAGGAGATGGGCAAAATATACGAACATAAACAAAAGAAAGTTTGTTCGATACCGAATTGCAGAGCCCTGATTAAAAATCCCAAATGGGTAATGAACAAAAAGGAAGCCAAAAAATACAAAAAACACCAAAATCAGGATATGCTTTTTAAAAACTAGGCGCGTATAGTTCGCTTGAAATAGTGAGATGATGAGAAGAATCAAAATTAAAGATTCTAAAAATACGATCAGCAAGAACGGTTTATCATAAACCTCACCTATGGTAGGGCCGACAAATGAAATTAGACTTCCGATTGGCAAATAGACAAAGAAGTCAATGCTCGAATTCCAGAAGTCATTTTGCCGAGTTGATCCGCCATCAGTGCTAAAATGCTTAGGCATCTCATCGACTACAAGTCCAGCGAATCCAATAGAAAACGTTATACCAATCAAGACAACTGACGCACCAAACAAAAAAATATAATTTTGGCGATTATATGTTGAATTTCTATTTAATAACGTAATTATCAGAAAAGAAATGTATATCGGCGCATAATATAACTTAAACCAACATAAAACAAATAGTGACATCGTCCCCCAAAACGTAAGAGATCGTCGAGCCCTGCAATCAATATTGATAAGATCAATCAAGAAAACACAGGTCGCAATCAAAACTATCGCTTCTTTGGACAGGATCGAACTCCACATCGTAAATGATGGCGACGACAAGCCCAAAATTACAATTATATTGCTTGCCCTTGGCAAGTTCGCTTTTACAATTAGTGCGGTTAAAGAATATGCACCTAGAAAAGCAAAAATGGAGTATACCAAGAACTCAGAACCTAAAATCGAGTATAGACCTATCCCAATTACGGACATCAGATAGGCGGGACTTGTAACATCATCCCTTACAACGTACATTCCGGATAAGTAATCTCGACTATCTCCTAGCTTGGTCATTTCACCAAACACAGTAACAGCAAAAGCCACCATGCTCAGCTTTATAAACAAAAACCAAAGAAAAAGGTAAGTACTTTTGTTTGTCACTGGCCTTCGCTAGCTTCCTTTAGATACGCACGAGCATCTACGCGCGATTAAAAATTAATCTTCAATCAAGAAACTTTGACCCACTAAGTTTTGGAAAAATGAGTACCAAAAGCACGCTGCAAAATAGACCCAAAACTGCCGCGAGTATGATAATCAATATCATCTTAGGCTTAACTTCTTCGTAAGTCTTAGAGGGTGGGTCTATCACTTCAAATACGTAATCGTCTTTCGAATTCGCCAACATCAAATTTTGAGTCTCGACTTCGATTAGATTATAGAGGACTTGCCGCATTGCTGAATTGCTCGTCTCAGCTAATTGGTTGTTTAAGTATTCAAGCTTTTTATTACTTTCTGCAATATCCTTGGCCTGCATGTACTTATTGATCATATCGACTAATAGTGACGCCCATTCACTCGCAGCATCTGGGGAATAACTCTGCACAGTGAGAGTTATTAGACCTGTTTCTTTGTCCTCACTAACGTTCAAATTTTGCTTTTGGAATTTTTCAGCGGCTTCGATAATTTTAGGCTTGGATCCCACACCACCATCATCACGAACCCACTTACCAGTTTGTTCAATGTATACCCCCTGATCAAATATCCATTCTTCATTTTCATGGTCCCATCCTTTTGCAGCTATTACAGGAACCAACATATCATTTTTATCAATAAATTTTTTAATGAACGTTTTCGATTTTAACAATTCTCGAGCAACAAGAGTTCGCGTTCCTCCAGCTTCCTTGACATTTAGGCCCGCCAAGTCTGCTAAACCGCCCAAACGTCCGGCGACACCGCTTATGCTTGAATTATCACCTGATACCGGAGACAAAAGGGCTTTTGACTCATATATGTTTGGATGGATAATTCCATAAACAAGACCACCGCATATGAAGGTCAGTGTTACGAAAAATATTAAGAGTTTAGCCTTATATAGTGGCCTAAGTACTGCGCTTAAATCCACTTCATCTGTCATATGATGTTTGTTCTTTCCAGCGCAAGACTCGTTAACATTGTTCATTAGAGGTTACCCACGGCGGCTGCGCCAAGAGCCATTTGATAAACGATTTGACTTACATTGCTCCACAACTCCAGCTGGTTCAGACGATCTACATCGATTGGCATGATGATCGTGTCACCCGGCTCCAACTGTTGACTGCGGCTGCCAAACCAGCGGCTTTTCTCAGGAAGCATTACGGATCCATCTGCTTTAACCACATAAACCCTGCTCTCGTCCGCCTGGCGTGTTGGCCCACCTGAACGCTCAAGGTAGTCGTCTACAGTTAAGCCGGTCTGATGCAGGTGGCTGGTGGGGAATTGGACTTCGCCAAATACAGTAACGGACTGGGGAATGGTTGGAACGGTGAGCGTATCGCCATCCTGAAGGCGGATCGCCTGGTAGCCATCGTCGTTCACGACTGCTTCGAGATTCACCACCATTCGACCGACCGGGCGACTGCTCTGGACATCTTCAAGCAGATCCTCAACCTGTTGCGCCCGATCTGCACTCTCTCCGCCCAGGCCATCGCCTTCAAGCTGAACGCCGAGGAGGTCTCCCTGCAGGCGTTCTTCCGCTTCGCGGAGTCGTTGCGCTTCAAGCCGGCGTAACTTTTCCCGGGTAAATACCGCACCTCTCGGGAAAGCGTTATCCGTCAGCCCTCCAGCACGCTCAATCACTTCTTTGAGCGTTTCGCCATCCCGGAAGGTATATTCGCCCGGGTAACGCACCTCTCCTCGGAGCGCAACGGTGCTGGTTTTTGCAAATTCCGGAATGGATTTAATCAGGATCCGATCCCTGCTCTGGAGGGCGAGGTTGCCGTTGCCGGCCATGGCGTCGGCTAGGTTCACGTTGAGAATATTCGTCTTTCCTATACCGTTTTCATCGGTGGTGTAGCGGGCAACCTCTGCGTGGTAGAGGGAGGCTGAGTCTTTAAGCCCACCGGCCACAAAAATGGCATCCGAGAGCTGCCTGGACGCCGGCATGGGGTACTCACCTGGGTACCGAACTGGCCCGGAAATGCGAATGGTCTTTTGTGGCGAGGAGGGGGTAGCCTGACTTTTCAAACGGCGGAGCACGGGCTGAAAGAGACTTTCACGGGTGAACTCTCTCCCCTCTTCACCGCCCTCAACCTTTCCGGCGTCGGAGAAGATAAGCAGTTGGTCTTTCTCCTCTAGTATCAGATCAAACGCGCTCCCCGGATTCTGTATGGCCTTTCGCAGGCGCAAGTTCAGAACCGAGATGGTGTCGGTCTTTTCATCGGTGCGAACGATAGCGGCGTAGCGCTTGTCCGCAACGGGTGTCAGGTCTGCGTCCAGATTATTAATTACCGAACTCACACGCATGCCAGGCATCCAGGCAAAGCGGCCGGCACGGGTGGCTGCGCCGCTGATTTCAATGTACTGGCCAGTGATATCTGAGATAGACGGAATAGTCACTCTGTCACCCGCCTGGATTCGCGCATTCTTTCCTTTTGCCGCAGTGTAATCCGCCTCGGCAATGATTCTGAGGAAGTCCTCATTGGTGCGCTCAATATTGATGCGCTGCGGGTAAGCCTGTGGGGTAAGGCCACCGGCCATGTTTACCAGGTCCGCCAGAGTGTTCTCATTTTTCAGCTCATAAAGCGCGGGGCGGTAGACTTCGCCCTCAATACCTGCGCGCTTGCCAACAGATGGAATGAAAATCACGTCGCCCGGCTGAAGACGGTTATCGTTCGAGCTATCGCCCTTGAGCAGAAGATCGTATAAATCCAGGGTGCCTATCAGCTTTCCGTCGCGCTTGTGCTGGAGGTTTCGCAGCGAGCCGGTTTGTTTGATGCCACCGGAGACGTACAAGGCATTGGTGATGGTCGAGAGCGAACTGACTGAATATGAACCGGGGTTACGCGCTTCACCGAGTACGAATACCCTCATGCTGCGAAGCTCGCCCAACGATACGCTGGCCTGAACCCCGATGTATTGTTCAGATACCTGCTTGCGGATCTGCTGCCTGGCTTCATCAAAGC
This sequence comes from Rhodopirellula sp., assembly GCA_002690925.1. GTDB lineage: Bacteria > Planctomycetota > Planctomycetia > Pirellulales > Pirellulaceae > Rubripirellula. Next base: position 10,810 of record NZGD01000254.1, on the reverse strand, counting down.
TTAATCCCGCGACGCTCATGGGTCCAGATTGAGGAAAGCTGATAGTGCCATCGCGGCTGATTGGCAGTTCCAGGTTCTGGTTTTCCTTGCCCCAGAGCTGGATTCGCAATACGTCACCCGGGCCGAGGGTGTACTCGGAGGGGATGGGGATTTCGGTTACCGGAGCGAAGGTGGTTGGGCTGCCCCGAAAGAGCTCGTAGCCGAAGGGCTTCAGACCACCGTTTTTATCGGCGGCTTGCTGCTCTTTCTCTTCTTCCTCCTTTTCTCCGCGGGCCTGCCCCCTCTCTTCGTCCGAAATACTTTCAGCCGGCTCAACTACCTGAACGTCTCGTGGTCGCTGATTGCGTTGCCCAGAGGATTGGAAGTCTTCCAGGTCAACACCGTACTGGCTAGCCAGCGCTTCCTGCTGGGCTCTGGGCAGGCTCTGGAATTGTTCGATCTGGGACTGACTAATGGACTGAGCGGTGGCGGCTACGGGTAGCATCAGCGCCAGAGATAGCAAGAGATTTTTAAGCTTCACAATTAGAGATCCAGAGTCTTTGGTTCAATCAGTTTAAAAACGGTAAGTCCAGGTCGCGCCCAAAGACCACTGGTCTTTCTCGCCACCCAGGTACTGAATTTTCTTGTCGGTGGCCTGCAGGCTGAGGTCCAGCCAGCCATTGATCATGCGCGCACCATATCCGATATCGAGGATGGCAACGTTCTGATCAACTTCGGGCACGGTATAAAAAATATCGTCGTTCGGGACCACTGTACGAATGCTGCCATCTTTGTTGAGTCGAGCATAGGTAACCTTCGCGCTCAGATTTGTGCCGTTGTCTAAGAAATTAAAGGCGCCAATAGTGACGGCTTCGGCGTCACCATCAAAGCTGGCACCCATGCTGCGACCGTAATAGCGGAAGCCGGAATTGTAGCGGGAATGGTCGTAAGTGATATTGGGCAAGGCATCACCCATGAAGTCGTCGGCCAGGGTGTTGGTGTACTCAATGAACCATTGTTGGTCGGCGTCAAATAGCTGCGTGGTCCAGTCTGTGCCCAAAAGCCAGGATTTTCGCGCTGGGAAGGCGCCGGCTTCGTCTTCACCCATCATCTGGGCGTATAGACCCATGGATTGTTCACCAATCGCGAATCCATATCGAGCATCAACGCTGGCAAGCTGGTTGCCGGGGTCGTTTTCCTCAAGCTGTCCGTTATCGCGACCTATCAGGGCGTTCCAGATGGTAGACGCGCCTTCGGGCCGCCCTTCTCCGCCAAACATTATGGCGCGGGAGAGGCCGATATCCAGGCCATCAATGGGGCGAAAGGTAAAGCGCATGCCAATGAGTTTGGCATCGGGAACTGCGCGATCACTTTCATATTGACCGGCAAGCGCTGTGAACTGCCAGGGGCCGATCCAGCTCAACCAGGGAGTTTCGAAAGCGTAGGTGTTGTTGCGATTAACCCAAACCGACGGCAGCGGGCGTGCGTTGTTGGAGAGGATCAGGCTGGACTGCCAGCCGGGGCCCCACCAGCGGTCAATGGCACCCGCACCAAATACCCAGTTGCCTGCCGTTGCAGCAAGATAGGAGCCGTCCAGCCGCAGCTCTTCATCATCATCAGGGTTATGGACATAGGCGGGGTTGAGCCCGAGAGCCCAGATTTCACCCTGCCATTGAAGATCGATTGCGGTTCCGGCCTTTGCCAAGGGATTCTGATCAAATCCCCGGATACCGGCAATCTCGCTGCTGCCATACAGACTGAACTCACCGCGAAAGCCCGGCTGTGCCTGCTGTTCCTGCTCGAAACGCAGATAAGCCGCGGCGGCACCCACAGACGCTTGATCCGAACTCACACTGGGCTGAACACCACTGTGAACCGCACTCCACATCAGTGGCCAGGTGCTAACAGTACGGTCCATATGGCCACGATCGGCCAACTTCTGAGCGGCAAACCTGGCCCGCGAATCCCCCGGCTCAAGCCAGGGCGCCGCAGAAAGGAGAGAACTGCTTAAGCACGCTACCGCCCCACCGACCAGGGCCCAGTGTTTTAAGGTCATAGGATAAGATTGTCTGAAAAGCGACAGGAAACACGAACAAAAGAAGGGGACGACTGACTCCCAACTGTATCCCTGTCGGTAGATGAATGAACTGTTTCAGAAGCGTGACGATTCTACGGCATCGCCTGTGACAAGCAAGTGACAAAAAGTCTGACACATAGGTTTTCAGGGGGTTGCGAGGGTAAAGAATTGTTAAAGGTTTGGAGATGCAATTATTTGTCTCAGGTTTTCAAGGCGGACACCGGAACCTTCACCATTTGCTGCTTCTGCATAAAGTTAATTAGGACTATGGCGCGCGCTTCGCCATCGTAGGCCTGGAAGATCGCATTGATGCCCTCAAACGGGCCTTCATTAAGCTGAACAGCCTGGCCAGGCTTGATACCGCCCTGCTCCGCGACCGAGTCCAGGCTATCCCTTATGTGTTGAATGACATCATCACTGATAGCCGCAGGCGTGTTGGCAAAACTGACTATCCGCAAAACACCGCGGGTAGAACGCAGCTTGGACCACATCGGATCGGTTTGTTCCAGGTTTACAAACACGTAACCCGGGAATAGAGGCTCAAGCCTTTTAGTGCGCTTGCCGGTTTTGATCTTCTCTACTGTGATTTTCGGGTAGAAGCAGGCAATGTCCTGATTCTGAAGATGTGTCAGGGCGCGATCACCCTGGGCGGGTTTGTGTTGGAGTGCATACCATGTCATGGCTCGGGAATATACCAGCTTCCTGTAGCGATGAAATACGGATTTAACACATCTTGTTTACCGTATTTCAACGGCTTGCCATCCAGCGTTTCCACTTTTCCGCCAGCCGCCATCAAAACGGCCTGCGCAGCACCGGTGTCCCACTCACAGGTAGGCCCCAGGCGGGGATAGGCGTCGGCATGGCCTTCGGCGATGCGGCAGAACTTGAGAGAACTGCCGGCCTGGACCAGCTCATGGTCACCGAGCTTTTCCGTAATGAAAGCTTTCGTTTCCTCGTTCAGGTGGTTTTTGCTTGCCACTACACGCTTTACCGCTTTGGGTTCCGTCACCCGGATCCGGTGAACTTTGCCCGTGCGATCCCGCATATGGGCGCCTTCTCCCACGATTCCCCAGAAAGCCTCTTTCAGGGCAGGCGCGATGACGACGCCCATCACTGGCAAGCCATCTTCGATCATGGCGATATTTACCGTGAACTCGCCGGTGCGCTGGGTAAAATCCTTTGTGCCATCCACGGGGTCCACCAGCCAGAAGCGCCTCCAGTGTTTGCGCTCTTCCCAGGGGATGTCCTTGCCTTCCTCAGAGAGGATGGGAATATCCCGGCTGATGCTGCGCAGGCCGTGAGTGATGATGTCGTGGGCGGCAGTGTCGGCAGCGGTGATGGGCGAATGGTCTTCCTTATAGTTCACCTTGAAGTCAGATTGATAAATATGCATCACTCTCTCGCTGGCTTGGTCGGCCACTTTGATGACATCCGGGAGGATCGAGCTGTAATGCATGTGATTCGCTTCCTGCTTCAGGTCAAAACGTTATGAACTATGATAGGCCATAGTAACACTCCTTAAATAAAGAACGAGAAGGATGCCCTTATGAAACTTCGCTTCCTTGGCGGCACAGGAACGGTTACCGGCTCGCGCTACCTGCTCTCCGACGACAAGCACCGGGTACTGGTGGACTGCGGCATGTACCAGGGCGTGAAAACCCTGCGCAAGCGCAACTGGGCGAAGTTTCCGGTGGATCCGTCCACCATTGATGCGGTGGTGCTCACCCATGCCCACATTGACCATTCCGGCTACCTGCCTGCCCTGGTGAAGAACGGATTTAAAGGCAAGGTCTACTGCACCAAGGCGACCCACGAACTATGCAAGGTTCTGCTGCCAGATGCCGGCTTTCTGCAGGAAGAAGACGCCAAGTATGCCTTCCGCAAGAAGTTCTCCAAGCACGAAAACCCGGAACCGTTGTTTACCGAGAAAGACGCCTGGGAAGCACTCAAGCATTTCGAATCCCTGCACTATCATGAAACGTTCGAGCCGGTGAAAGGGTTCCAGGTAACGTTTACCCCGGCGGGGCACATTCTGGGCTCTTCCTGCGTGCATGTTCATCACAAGGGTGCTGACCGAACGGTTGTATTCAGTGGTGACGTGGGGCGACAGAATGACATCATCATGCGCCCACCTGAGCCGCTTCAAGAAGCGGATGTGCTGTTGTGTGAATCTACCTACGGAGATCGCGCCCACGGCGAGACCGACCCGGAAGCAGAACTGGCAGATATCATCACCAAAACGGCTGGCCGAGGCGGCATCGTGCTTTTACCGGCGTTTGCGGTTGGGCGGGCGCAGATGCTGCTGTATGTGATTCACAAGATAATGGGCGAAGGGAAGATTCCCAAATTGCCCGTTTTCCTGAACAGCCCCATGGCGATCAAGGCCACAGAGATCTTCTGCAAGCACCACAAGGAACACAAGCTCAACGCTGCGCAGTGCGAGCTGATTGATGAGAAAACCAATTTTGTGCGCAAGGTGGAGGAATCCATTGAGCTGGATGCAGTGCGTTACCCCTGCGTGATCATTTCTGCCAGCGGTATGGCCAGTGGTGGGCGGGTGCTGCACCACCTGAAAACGTTACTACCCAATCCTCGAAACAGCATCGTTTTTGCGGGCTTTCAGGCACCGGGCACCCGCGGGGATGCGTTGGTGAACGGTGCGGAGTCAGTGAAGATCCATGGCGAATATTGGCCGGTTAAGGCTGAGATTCACAACTTGGATTCACTCTCCGCACACGGGGATTACAACGAGATCCTGGCGTGGCTGGAGCAGGGCTCATTAAAGCCCGAGAAGGTTTACGTCACTCACGGGGAGATGGTTGCGAGTGACGTAATGCGAAAGCGAATTCGGGAAAAGTTTGGTTGGGATGTTGAGGTGCCGGAGTTGTTTGAGGAGGTGGAGGTCTGACCAACCTCTAGTTCAATCCTGCTCCAGATTGGCACTGGGCATCAGATATGGGAGCAACGCCATTCGCTACATACGACACATTACCCGCGGCCGTTACGGTAGCAGATAAAACACAGCCGGCGTTGCTCCATGTAAGCACGGCATTTAGGTCTTTCGCCGGGGTCGGGCTCGCAGCGAGCGAAGGTTCAGCACTAATGTTCCCCGAAAGATCGCCACAGCCAGTTCCGGTCTGGGCACAGATTTGAGCTTTGATGACATAGGGAGTCAGAGCCTTCATGGCAGAACCACCATGAGAACTCGCCACGTACGTCTGATAAGCTGGAACTGCGACGGTCGCCAGAATACCGATGATGGCGACCACAATCATCAACTCTACTAGAGTAAAACCGCTGTCAGAGTTCATCGAATTGCGCATTTCAGAATCCCGAAAAAGTTGAACTTATAGTTTCGATAGCAAACATCGAGCCAAGCGAGGTGTTTCCTATGCTACGCATACCACTGGAACAGGGAATCAGCCCGCGCGCCCCTCAAATACCGCACAGCTCAACGATGACTATTTGTCAACAAGTGACGTTTCTGGATACTTCTAAGCCTTTTTTAGAACGCTGACAAAAAGGCGGCGAAGATTCCCTGAACGACACGTACGGCAATTCTAGCGATCCAATTCGATCCTCTCTTACTCATGTCACCGCATAGACCAAAGAAAAAACCCCGCTCCAAAGAGCGGGGTTTTCAACCTAAAATTAAGGCCTTAGAGCACCTTAATCAATCTAGGCCAGCACCTTCTTCGCACTGAGCATCAGTGATCGGAGCTACGCCGGTGATAGCATATGTCACACCGCCAGTAGCAGTTACAGTCGCGGCAAGCGAACAGCCAGTATTGGCCCAAGTAAGAACAGTAGCGGTGTTGATTGCAGGTGTTACAGAAGCAGTCAAAAGAGCTTCGTTAGTAATTTCCGTGTCAAGATTGCCACAATCGATACCAGTTTGCGCACAAACCTGCGCCTTACCTACATACGGAGTCACCCCTTTCATCGCCGCGCCACCATAAGACGTCGCCACGTACTCCTGATAGGCCGGAATGGCTACTGCTGCGAGAATACCGATGATCGCAACCACGATCATAAGTTCGATAAGAGTAAAGCCCTTTTGTACTGTTTTCATAAATCATCTCCAATGCATGGTCAGTCTCGCTCTATCTGAGCGGCCTGATTAATGATTAGCAGAGACTGTGCCAAGTTAAAAAATGCCTGTTTTTTTTGTTTTTTATCATGGGGATGAAAATTTATGCAGCTAGCAGCTACACCTCATTCTTTCAGAGCGAACGTCCCTGTAGGTCAGAGTGTGACAATTTTTGTCAGGAGCGGTTGGCCGGGCACTCTTTGCTTTCAAAAGCCACCACGTCCATCTAAACTCTGCTTTAATCACTCTGAACGCCGTTTCAGCAACTTATAAGACTCTCTTGAACGTTTCTATGGCAACTGACAGCAGCAAAGTTACCCTCACAGGCTTGGCTCGACGCTTTGTGGATGACGGACTTCTGGACGAGGCAACTGCGAAAGATGCCTTTATCCAGGCCTCCAATAACCGAATCCCCCTGATCACCTACCTGGTGCAGAACCAGTTGGCAGACAGCAGTGGGCTGGCGTTCTCTGCAGCCATGGAGTTCGGGGTCTCGGTTCTGGATCTCTCCGCCTTTTCCACGGAGATGATTCCGGAGAAGATCGTCGACGAGAAACTGATCCGTAAACACAACGCGCTGCCAATCTACAAGCGCGGCAACCGGCTGTTTATCGCTGTTTCTGACCCGACCAACATCCAGGCGCTTGATGAATTCAAGTTCAATACAGGCCTGAGCACCGATGCGGTGCTGGTGGACGACGCCAAACTTCGTGAATCCATTGAAAAGTATCTTGAGTCCCAAGATACCTCCATGGGCAATCTGGAGGACGCGGACCTTGAGGGCGTGGAAACCGAAGGCGGCGAGCAGGAAGATGACAACGCCGTTACCGCCAGCGAAGTCGACGACGCACCTATTGTTAAGTACGTCAACAAGATGCTGCTGGACGCCATTCGTGGCGGGGCATCGGATGTTCACTTTGAACCCTATGAAAAGATTTACCGGGTTCGCTACCGTACCGACGGCATTCTGAAAGAGGTGTCGAGACCCTCCATAAAGCTGGCACCGAAAATTTCGGCGCGAGTAAAGATCATGGCGCAACTGGACATTTCGGAACGGCGCGTGCCCCAGGATGGCCGGATTAAGATGAAGCTGTCGAAGACGAAGGCCATCGACTTCCGGGTGAACACCCTGCCTACCCTGTGGGGTGAGAAAATTGTGTTGCGGATACTGGACCCGAGCCAAGCCAAGCTGGGCATCGACGTTCTGGGTTATGAAGAGGACCAGAAGAATATCTATCTTGAGGCACTTGAACAGCCTCAGGGCATGATTCTTGTAACCGGGCCAACGGGCTCCGGTAAAACCGTGTCGCTTTATACCGGCCTGAACATTCTGAACACGGCAGAGAGAAATATCTCAACCGCTGAAGACCCGGCTGAGATCAACCTTGAGGGTATTAACCAGGTTAACGTAAACACCAGGGTAGGACTTGGTTTTGCCGAGGCACTAAGGGCGTTCCTGCGCCAGGATCCCGACGTTATCATGGTGGGTGAGATCCGTGACCTGGAGACGGCGAACATCGCCATCAAGGCGGCCCAAACGGGCCACTTGGTTCTTTCCACCCTGCACACCAACAGCGCTGCCGAAACGCTCACTCGGATGATGAACATGGGCGTTCCTTCGTTCAACATCGCAACCTCCGTGAGTGTGATTATTGCTCAACGATTGGGAAGGCGGCTGTGCAACAGCTGCAAACAGGCCGCGGATGTCCCCAAAGACGTGCTTTTGGCGGAGGGGTTCACACAGGAACAAATTGATACAGGCTTCACGTTGTACCGCCCAAAGGGCTGTGATAAATGCAATGGAGGATATAAAGGCCGCGTCGGTATTTACGAGGTGGTCAAGATTACCGACGAGCTGGCCAACATGATTATGGAAGAGGCCAGTTCCATCAAAATTGCAAAACAGGCTCAGGCCGAGGGCTTCCGAAATCTACGGCAGGCAGCGCTTCTGAAAGTGATTCAGGGTGTCACCAGTCTTGAGGAAGCCAACCGCGTGACGAAGGACTAGACATGGCAGAGAAAGCACAAAAGCTCCAGGCGTTCGTTTGGGAAGGCAAAGACCGAAAAGGTAATAAGACGACCGGTGAAGTTTCCGGCACCAACCTTGCGCTTGTGAAAGCTCAACTTCGCAAGCAGGGCATTGTACCGAGCAAGGTGAAGAAAAAGTCAAAACCGCTGTTCGGCGGCAGCAAAAAAATTACACCCTTTGACATAGCGATGCTTACCCGCCAGCTGGCCACCATGATGAAGGCTGGCGTTCCTTTGGTGCAGAGCTTTGATATCGTCGCGGATGGACTAGAAAACAAAGGGCTTCAGGAGCTCATTCTTGCGATCAGAAATGATATCGCTTCAGGCACCAGCTTTGCCGGTGCGCTTCGAAAGCATCCACGGCATTTTAACGACCTGTACTGCAGTCTTGTGGATTCGGGCGAAAAAGCGGGCGCCCTTGAGCAAATGCTTGACCGGATTGCCACTTACCTCGAAAAGAGTGAACTGCTGAAGAAAAAGGTCAAAAAAGCAATGACCTATCCAGCAGCCGTTGTCGTTGTCGCTATCATCGTAACGGCAATCCTGCTCATTAAAGTTGTCCCTCAGTTCGAAGCACTGTTCACGGGTTTTGGAGCGGAACTCCCAGTGTTCACACAGATGGTCGTGAACCTGTCCGAGTGGATGCAAAAGTGGTGGTTTGTGGGTTTGATCGGCATTACTGCCTTTGGCTTTCTTTTCAAGGAGGCAAAATACAGGTCGAAGAAACTCTCAGATGCGATTGATAAGTACACATTGAAAATCCCTGTTATTGGAGAGGTTCTTGATAAATCAGCGGTTGCCAGGTTTGGACGAGTTCTGTCCACGACTTTTGCGGCCGGTGTTCCTCTGGTCGATGCCCTTGAGTCTGTAGCGAATGCCACCGGTAATGCCGTATACAGAGACGGAATCAACAATATCAAAGACGAGGTTTCAAGCGGTACACAATTGCAAGCCGCTATGCGTAATGCTGACATCTTCCCGGTTATGGCCGTGCAATTAACCGCCATTGGTGAAGAATCCGGTAACCTGGATGAGATGCTCTCCAAAGTCGCCGATCACTATGAAGCCGTGGTTGACGACCTGGTCGATAACCTCTCAGCTCTCATGGAACCTTTGATTATGTCGGTTCTGGGCGTACTGGTTGGTGGCCTGATCATCGCTATGTACCTTCCGATCTTCCAGATGGGTAAGGTGGTTGGCTAAGTGCTTGATCTTGAAACATTGCTTGGCACTCCCTGGCTACTTTACCTGTCGGTTATTCTTGTATCCCTCTGCATGGGCAGTTTCCTGAATGTTGTCATTCTGAGACTGCCCAAAATGATGCACCAGGACTGGCGCTGCCAGTGCGAGGAGTTCCTGGAACTGCCTGAAAAACAGCGCAAGGAGGAAGACCGGATTACCCTAGCCAAGCCGGCTTCCACTTGCCCCTCCTGCGGCCATGGCATTCGGGCCTGGGAGAATATTCCTGTGGTGAGCTGGCTGGTTCTTCGGGGCAAATGCGCCTCGTGCAAGGCGTCCATTTCGCCCCGCTATCCGATCATTGAGGCAGTCACCGCGATTTTCTCGGTGGTGACCATTGCTGTCATCGGGCCGAACGAGTCGGCGCTTTGGGCCCTTTTATTGGTTTGGGCTCTGGTGGCTTTGACGGTTATTGATTTCGACACTCAACTACTGCCAGACAGTATTACCCTTCCACTGATGTGGCTTGGCCTCGTGCTGAACTACTTTGGCGTGCTGACCGATTTTAACAGCGCGTTCTGGGGTGCAGTGGTCGGTTATCTGGCCCTGTGGTCCGTCTACTGGCTTTTCAAGCTGGTTACCGGAAAGGAAGGCATGGGGCACGGAGACTTCAAGCTGCTTGCCGCACTCGGCGCCTGGCTGGGGTGGCAATTGTTGCCAGCGGTTATCTTGCTTTCCTCGGTGGTTGGCGCCGTCGTGGGTATCAGCCTGATGGTGTTCAAGCAGCATGGGCGCGAGGTGCCGATTCCGTTCGGGCCCTATCTGGCGACTGCCGGGCTGCTCTGTTTGTGGTTTGGAACTGAGATTCAGGCGTTCTGGTACGGATTCCTGGGAGTCTGACTCATGAAGATTGCTGGCCTGACCGGCGGCATTGGTTCCGGGAAATCCACTGTGGCTCGCCTGTTCGGTGAGCTTGGCGTGCACTGGGTGGACGCCGATGATGTTGCCCGTGAGGTGGTTGAGCCGGGAACGCCTGCACTGGAACGGATTTCAGAGCATTTTGGGAAGAACATCCTCACTTCTGAGGGTGCGTTGGATCGGGCGCAGCTTCGTGGGATTGTCTTTGAGAAGCCGGAAGCGCGTGTTTGGCTGGAGTCGCTGCTGCACCCGATCATCCGCGAGGAATTGGTTCGGCAGTTGAACCCGGAAAACTACCAGCTTCCCTACGTGCTTCTGGTCTCCCCTCTCCTTCTCGAGACCGACCAGCACGAACTGGTCGACCGCATTATCGTAATCAACGTCCCTGAAGAAACCCAGATTGAGCGCACCATGGCCCGGGACACCAATTCCCGGGAGCAGGTTGAGCGGATAATTGCAGCTCAGATATCGCGCGAAGATCGGCTGGCGCGGGCGGATGAGGTGATTGATAATGACCGCCCTCTGGATGAAGTAACGCG
>NZGD01000253.1 GCA_002690925.1 Rhodopirellula sp. | reverse complement strand
GATATCGCTTTAGGATCTGTTGGACCACGGCAGCCTGTTCAGAGTCCGAAAGAACACCATCACCGTCTCTGTCTGCCTGGGGTTGGGAGTTCAGGATTTTTTTGGCAAAGTCGTCATTCGAGATCGCTGTGGTGAAACCAAGTAACGCGATCATCGCAATGAATCTGAAAATGGGTTTATGCACGATGCGTATTCCTTCGGGGAATTTCTGGTTGTGAGTTGGCGTGTTTGGGAGGTGGGTTGTCGAAAATTCAACCGATCGCTGTTATGAGTAGAAACTTTTTTCTTAATGGTGAAATCAGAGGGCTATGACTTCCGCGTTGGGCGCGTGATGCGAGTGTTGAAGCCAGTCTTCGTGCAGAGGTTCGGATTTGACAAGTTCAAGTGCTCTGCTGCTTTGATTCGGCCAATGGGTTACTGCTTTGCCGACAATGCCCGTCTCAGGATCAGCCCACAATTCGATGGTTTGAGGAATGTTCGGTTTTGCAGACCTCAGGGTCGCGCGAATGTGGTGCTCAGGTGACCCCGGCGCATTGACTAGTTCGATCTCGTAGTTTCGCTCAATCAACGCGATGAGTCCGCTGATTTCCAGCAGCAATGGTTCATTGGGCGATGTCGCAAACCCAAGAATCCTTCGGTTTGGAATTCTACGTCTCAACGTGGGCGCAAGAGATCGGAAATTGTTGGTGACCCAGACCGGTCCGTTTGGACGGGTGACCCAGAATTCACTTCCATCGCTACCCATGATGTAGGAACCATCCAGGGGGCGGATGACGAACTGTGATGCGCCACGAACATCGAGTGTGAGCTCTTGTTTTACTGTCTGGTCTTGCGGATTGATGAGCGTCACTCGGTAGGTCCGATCAAGGATTTCCTGTGCTGCCTGTTTTGCTTGCTCCAGCACACTTGCAGCGCTGACCCCGGATGGCCACAGTGACCATGATGTGAGTAGCAGTATTGCGGTTGCCGCAACTACCCATGAAGTGATCGCAGTTGGAACGCGAAGCTTGTGCGATACTTTTGAAGCCGGAGTCACCTCATGCATATTGTCGGACGCAAACGCTTCTGCCTCGCACGAAAGCGGGAGAGCTGGTGGCGACAGAAAACCGTCACGCCCGAGAGAATGCAGCCTTCCTTCCATCCGCATCTGCGTGCAAAATCTTGCTCGCGTTTCAGGGCACTTCTTGAGGTGGTGCGCTAATTCGCATTCCTGCTGCTCTGTGAGACTGTGGTCAAAGTGACCGAAAATCAGGTCGTCAATCTCCCGAAACTTCTTGCTCCTGTCGCTCATCCCTGTCCCTCCGGCAAAGCCAGACGCCGCTTGGTGCAGTCATGCAGCAGTTTTCTGATTCGGCTAAGTGATCTTTGAATTGCAGCAGGTGTCGAGTTCAGATTGGTAGAGATTTCATCGAAGCTGGCATCACTTTCGTATCGCATTGCGATTAGTTTCCGTTTTTCATCTGGCAGTTCGTCCACACACTTTTGCATTGCAGTTGCTTCGTTGTGAACGACTGATGTTGTGGATTGATCCTTGCTTAAGGTGTCAGCGATGGCCTCGAGCAGTTCAGGTGCAATGGCTCGGCCGTGCCGGCGGGATGTTTCTCTGCTGCGAATCGCATGTAACGCCTGTCTTCGTACCACCTCTTTCGCCCAGGCACGGAAATTGCGTATTTCCTCGACGCTATTTGACTTCTCGATGATGACAACAGCGGCATTCTGGTAGACCTCTTCTGCCAGTTCTGCATCTCGGGTTAGGGCGTACAGATATCCCATGAAGTCACTGCGAAGCTGCAGGTACTTTTGAATCAGTTGGCTATCAGTCATGAGGTGCTCCTGAACTCCAAGTACGCATGGCGTTGAAATCAGACAGGAAACTTCGAAAAAAAAGAGGAAATAGGTCGTGATCAACGCATTAGCGTTCTTTTTGCCAACCACCCGACGGGTTCGGGGTGGGGAACAAGGAGCTAGATCAGAACGATATCTCGGTCTGGATTCTGGCTGTCACACGCGAGATTAAGACTTGCGGTTCAATGCAAATTCTTGGGGGTTACCGACTGAGTGCAGGCGGGGATGCTGGCCTGGATCCAAAATGGTGAAGGACGTTCATGAGCAGTTTGCTCATACTCTCATCGTGATAAACACCCCAGGCGGTTGCGATCGAGCCAGTGTGGAAAACGCGTCCTCCCTGCGGACGTTCCCAGTAGATGATTTCGGCGATTGTTTTATCGTTGCCGATTCGCTTTTTATGTCCTTCTGCGTTGTAGTCGATAACCGCTCGCGCGTCACCGCTGCTGGCGACAGTGACGATTCCTTCAGGTTCGGACAGCTGTTTGATGGCTGGATCGGCAGTTGCGCGTTGCAGGGTTGAGAGGCGGACATCAAATTCGTGCCGCCAGGCCCGAAAAACTGGGGCCAAACGAAAAAACGCCCGCTGGCCGGTTCGGGCCTTGCGGGCGTTAACTGGACGGTACTTTGTTCCGTAGTTTTTCAAAAAGCTCCCCCGACAGGACTCGAACCTGTGACAAGGTGGTTAACAGCCACCTGCTCTACCAACTGAGCTACAGGGGAAGGTGATTCTGAATCTCTCGGCAAAGCCGATTCAATTTCGAATCAGGTGGAAATTTACTAGACGATCCGTTCTCTCGCAAGGGAGGAATATTTCAGCGTTTTTTTCATCATGGAGACCGTTTGTCCCTCGCTTACATGACATTTCTATCGATCAATCATGACAAGTTCACATCTGGCACGCAGCAATTCAAGATTCGGAAATCGTGACCTTTTGATTTTGTTCAACAGTTTACCTTGTTCCTCGTAGCCTAATTCAAAAGCAACGATATGCAACCAATCTGCCGCGAGGTTGACAGATCGTGCCGCAGGTACTGCTTTGGGAGTAATGTGGAGCCTGTGAAGAAACATCCCCAATTCGAGGTGATCCCCATTTCTCGGAGTTACCGCTCTCGCAGGCTTCAGGTCGCTTGAGCCGTCTGTGTGTTTTAGCGAGCCTTATGGTTTCCTCGGACACTAGCGGACCATGCTCATGTAGAAGCTGAATACCTGAACTTGGTCAGTATCGGCCTTGGCGACCGGATAAGCAAAGTCGAAGGCCAGTGGAGCGGGACCAAGCATTGGTAAGGCAACTCGCAAGCCCAGGCCTGGCGCGACCCGGTAGGATTTTGAGCTGAGTGTGGAGGTTGGTTCCACCGTTCCAAAATCGACAAAGCCGACACCTCGAAAAGCATCATCGGCTGTGATTGGAAAAATGTACTCCAATGTATTAAGCCACTGGAAGCGACCTCCCACTTCAATGTCTCCTTGCCCAGGAAGGTTTTGTACCGGACTGGCTCCGCGAAATTCAAAGCCTCGAATGGTGGCATAACCACCAGCAAAGAAGTTTTCGTAAATCGGGGTGTCATCACCGCTGTAACCAGCTCGCGTTGAAAACGAGAATGTCTGTTTGCCTGAACCATCAGCACGTTCGGCGATCAGCCAGTAACGTCGAAATTCAAGCTCAAACCGAGAATAATCGAAATCGCCAAACGCCTGCTCGAAGTTGGCTTCGAAAAAGTGGCCCCGGGACGCTTGGATCGGACTGTCGCGGGTGTCATGAACCAATGCAAGTTCACCACTAAACAGTGAGGTTTTTCCGTAAACCTGTTTCAGTTGGGGGATGGTGTTGTCGGGATCATATCCACCCATATCGACACGCTGTCCAGTGATACCTGCTGAAATCGAAAGGTCGGGTGTGATCCGGTAGCCAAAGGACAGACGCCCACCAAGGCGTTCTTCGTCCCAGTCGTTAAATCGACGATCATAGAGAAAGCCGCTGATTGACATGCTGACTGGCTTGTAACCGAATAGATTCGGGTCAGCGAACTGCATGGTGTAGCGTTTGAAGTTTGTGCCCGGTGCCGCCTCGAGGCGGAAGGTTTGTCCCGCACCGCGGAAAGCCGTTCCACTGAACAAGTCCTGAAAAGAACGCGGCCAACGACAAATGTCAAAGTTTCTCTCATCGATGGTCAGTTGTCCCGTGATCCCGGCATCACTGTTGACGGCACCACCAAGCATGATACGACCTGTACGTGCTGGAAAACCGTTGATGATCAAGTCGGCTTCCCGGACAGTAGGACCGGGCTGGTACCCCATATTGGGTGTGATGGGTGCGTAGGGCTCTGCGATCCCGGTGTTTCCAAGCATCGGAGCACCGTCCGCCGTTCCGTAAATCGGCGGTCCCAACGGGGTGCTTGTCGCAGGCGGTAGCCCCGAGCCCAAGCCCGGCGATGCCGAAGGAGGAAGGTACCCGGGTGACGCGGGTGGTGGCTGATAATTTGGGGGCGGCGCGTTCCCTGTCATGGGCGGCGCAGTTGCCAAGGATGGTGGTGCAACCGTTGGTGGTGAGTAGTTGGGCGGTGGATCGCTGGGGAACTGCCGGGCGACGTAAGGTGCCGTCGTACCTTGTTGTGATGCGGCTGCATTCATGCTCGGGGTGGTTGCCAAGTCACCAACGAATCCCGATGCAGAGGCCTCGGTCGGGGCATACGCCGTGGGCTGGTTGTAGCTGTGATTCACCGCAGGCGTTGTCGGGGAGGCAGTGCTGTTGCCGAGGTCGAGGTCCGAAAGATTGAAGTTGATTTCACCGGGATCAGTCGGTGGTGAGAGAGTTTCACCAGTGACTGGTGAAACTGTGAACGCTTCATTTGCTGGAGCCCCCGCAGTGGGCGGCGCAGTCGGTGTGATCCATGGTTGATTTGTCAGGGGGCTCACGCATCCCGTCAGGCACACCAGCCATCCAAGCATGGCCAAGCATTTGGCCCAACGGCGGTTAGCTGTGCTATTCGTGTCCTTCATGCGGTCAGCTTCATCTGAAGTTTGAAAGGGAACAATGAACGATTGGTGGAAGTGAATCGGGGGACTTTGAATTTTGGTTTTAAAAATCATCAAATTGCTCCCCGCGTGGCACGACCTTGATGTCCGGTGGGTCGGCAATCTGTGGGTTGACTTCCAGCAGTTGGCTTCGTTCCAGACGCCTTCGATTCAATTCAAGTGTTCTTCGATCGATCCAGTCACCTTCTCGAAGATCAACGAGATTGAGCATCGTTGTTTCTTTCATGAGATCTGGATCACCTTCGATGTTCACCAGAATCTCACCCACTTTCCAGCGATCACCTTCCGTAATTTGGTAGACGAGATCAACCACGTTTGACTCGTCTCTCATGACAGTTTTGGGTTCCACCTCTGCATAGATGTAGCCGAGTTCTCCATAGCCATAGACGAGTTCGCCGATGTCGCGTCGCATCAAAGTCCCGTCGAACATGTCGCCTGGTTTCAGGTTCATGCGTTGTCGCAAAGATTCTTCAGTGATGTATTGATTTCCAATGATCTGAACATCATTGACTTTGAATCGGGGGCCTTCGTTAACCACAAAGTTCACAGTCAACCACTTCCCACTGTCGTCGTATTCGATTTGCCGTCCGACGGTTGCTGTTAGAAATCCGAGGTTGTGATAATAGGTTGCTAGGACGTCAACGTCCTGGTCAATTTTTCGCATGTCAACGGCGTTCCCAATGTAAGTCAGTATTCCTGCCATTGGGCCCCGACTATTGATGATCTTTTTCAGGCGTGCCTCACTGACAATGGTCGAACCATGAATATGAATGCTCGCGATTCGTTCTTTAGGTCCCTCGTTGATCCGATACACTACCGCACCAGGATCTCCCTCAATGCCAATGACCGAGTTAATGGAGACCTGATTGAAACCTTCGGATTGGTAATAGTCGACCAATCGACGTCGTGCGGATTCAATGGAGAACTCGCTCAGCGGGTCACCCTTGGAAATACCGCAACGGCCTGAAACCTCTCGCTCACCCATGGCACGATTCCCATGGTAAATGACACGGGTGATCATCGGGCGTTCGTTGACAATGTACGTCACATTGACGCCATCAGGCTGCTCATCGATTTTAAAAGTGACATGGTCAAACGAGCCCATATCATTGAGGCGTCGAACGTCTCCGAGAACAAGTTCGTAATCGTAAAAGCGGTTCTTGCGTGTCTGAAGTTTTGACGTGATTTTGTGAATGCCAACAGCACGGTTGCCGATCACTCGCACACTTTTGACGACCGCATCCCCTTTTTCTCGGTGGATTGGCAACCCTTCGATGTTGTGGATGTGCTCGCGAAACTTTGGTTTTTCTTCGGCCGGTGGTGCGCCGGCACCGCCACCTCCCATACCAGGTCCACCCATTTGAGCGGGGAGATTCGTCGGTAAGGCGGCGAACAGACAGTAAAGAAAGAAATTCCGGGTCACAAACCGTAATTCCAGTCCTGGCCTGAGGGCAGAAGTGAAATGTTGAAATGGGATCAGTGAACGTTGCGGCATACTCTTGAAACCAACAGCACGAAAGTCATGTATTCCGGTCAGTGGAGTCGAAACTCCGTCTACGGTTCCCGGTAACTACCAGTGCAGGCCGGATTGCCACAAGTCGGATTTGTCTTCTGGGAGAGTGAAACGGGACGGGTTTAACAAAAAACACGAAAACTCGAATGTTTTCGGACACATTTGTTTCACGTTGCTTTCAGTTTCACGTTGCTTTCAGGCCATGTTCGGTTCAGAGTCGCGGTTCACAGGGGAAGTCTGTTGCCGACGATTTTGGTGCCTTTGTGAACGCCTGTCGATCTACTTGTAGCAACGGCGACGTTGCTCGGCTTCGTGGGGCCCGCAAAACGTGGTCGCCGGCAAAGTTCAAAGGTAACTTGGTGGCCGGTCACCGCGCATGGTCCAATCGGTAGTGAAGCTAGTTTGGGCCTCGTCTCGTGCACCTGCAATGCCGGTGGAGATTGATGTCCGGTGGTGATCCCACGCATGACCGAACCATGCGGTTCATATCCGAACCGTAGCAATTGACGTTGACGCTATTGCAACGCCAGCGTTTGTACAGGCGTGTCGAATTGCAGATCCACGCTTTGGAGGGGGAGTTCAAGCCAGTCGGTGATCAGCATGCGTTGAACCAGTGGCTCCTCAAGATGCTTGTGCACAATTTGCATCAGGCGATCACGGATCTGATTCTGGGTTGGGTCTTCAAGCCATCTTGGATCGACCTGTCTGAGCGTTTGTTCCGCAGTTTCGCGTATCTGCATTCGCATCATCTGGAGACGCTCTTCGCCTCTACGTTGCTTGGTTGGGTCAACCACCGCATGCAGCTTGAAGAGATAAACCTTTGTTAGATCATTGACCGGCTGGAAGCGATAGCTGCCCATTTCGACAACCATGGTGTTGAGGTGAGTGAGCCTCGATACTCGACTTCGCATGTACCCAATCAACGCCGCGTGTACGACGACCATCAGTACGATAAGGCATGCACCCCAATAACGACGAATGCGATTCACGGCAGCAGGCTCGGAGACGATGAGGGGAACGGACGAATACTTAACGACGTGTTTGGCGAGCTGATTCGTACCGCTTGCAACGATCAGACGGATTTCGGATCAGAGCAGCGCCGACCCTCCTGGAAACCCTAGGATACGATTTTGGTCGGTGCGGCTGATTCGCAGAAATCAGGCTCATAATTGTCTCAGTGCGTTGATTAAAATGCACGGCTCGCGATCTGAACAAAAGATTTCGCTATAGTTTGCGGCACCGAAAGACTCTGCGGCTTGCGGGCGTGTTTTTCCGGGTGCCATACCGTCAATGCTCATATCCATTTGCATTTTATCTGGGAAATTGAAACGATGGATCGTCTTACGCAGCAAGGCTCGACACGGATATTGATTTTTACCAGCCCTAAGGCGGGAAGTGGCACCGGTAGGGAGCAGGTTCCACGGCTTGAGACTTTGCTGTGCGAATTAGGCGTTGAGGTTCGGGTCGTAAATCAAGTTGATCAGCTTCGGCGGTTGGTCAATGAGGATACGGCAGATGGTGAGCACGGTGACACGATTGTGGTTGCAGCGGGTGGCGACGGAACGCTTTCGTTGGCATGTGCCACGTTATTTCTAAGCGACCAAAATCGACCCCAGTCACCTGAAGACCCTTCCTCGTCGCTGGCTGAGGTTGGACGCTCGTCGGGGCATGTCGCGGTTTTGCCGATGCCGTTGGGGACTGAAAATCTGCTTGCCAGGCATTTTGGGCAGCTAGCAGATGCTGATGACGTGCTCAGGACGATACGCCATGGCCAGCTGTTTAAGCTTGATGCCGGTTTAGCCAACGGGAAGCCGTTTCTAGTCATGGCTACGTGTGGGTTTGATGCTGAAGTGGTTCGTGAGATGCATGAACGACGCCAAGGGCATATCAGTCGATTCAGCTATTTGGTTCCTGTCGTTAATACCTTACTGCGGTATCGATTTCCCAAGCTCAGCTTGAACGTCGACGGTAAAGACATCGGCAAGTGCTGCTGGGTGATGAGTTTCAACCTGCCGAAGTACGGTGGTGGGCTCAAGATCGAGCCCAATGCTCTGGGCGATGATGGCCTTTTGGATGTGATCGTTTTTGAACGTGGGTCCATTGCCAGCGGGTTGCGTTATGTGGCAGGTATTTGGACCGGGCGGCACCTGAATGCGAAGGATGTGAAGCGTCTTCAGGGAACGACGATTCGAGTCGATTCGAGGAGGCCAGTGGCTTATCAACTGGATGGGGATTTTGGAGGCCAATTGCCGATTGAGATCACCACTCTACCCGCTGCTGTGCCACTGCTGATTCCGGCTGTGGATAAATAGTCATCCGTGAGCCAAACGGTTGTGCCATCCAGAGCGAACATCGTTCGTGAGAAAGAAGATGGGGTACCTGGTTTGAATGCTGATCACTCAGCCAATCGATGGGCGGCTACGGCTCGCAAACCGTGGGTTGGAGCCAGCGTCATGATCCAGAAGGGGTGCCACAGACGGCTTGTCGTCGAGGTCGGCTTAGCCGAAACTTTGCATTCTGTTGATTTGTCAGACTTAGGAACCAATCTCGGCGGCATTTATATGAGCAGCGTGACTGTTGGCAGCTATTTGTGTGGTCCGGGGCAACCTTTGTTGTTGATCGCGGGGCCATGTGTATTGCAATCGGTGGATCTTGCTTTGGAGATTGCCGAGCCGCTGGCCCGACTTAACGAGCGATCTGATGTCAATGTGGTCTTCAAAGGCTCGTTCGACAAAGCGAATCGAACAAGTTTGAATGCGAAGCGAGGGCCGGGCTTGGAGCAGGGGCTCAAAATGATGGAAGTGATCGGCAGCAAGACAGGGTTGCCCACAACTACTGACTTGCACCTTCCCGAGCAGGCGGAAGCTGTCGGTCAGGTTTGTGATCTGTTGCAGATCCCCGCTTTTCTGGCTCGACAGACGGATTTGTTGGTGGCGGCAGCTGGAACGGGGCGGCCTGTGAATGTCAAAAAAGGGCAGTTCATGTCGCCAGAGGACATGAAATACGTCGTTGACAAGGTTCAAGGCAGTGGTGACGGCGGCATCATGCTGTGCGAGCGTGGAACTTTCTTTGGCTATGGAAGGCTTGTCAACGACATGCAGTCGTTGGTCCTGATGCGAAATTTAGGCGTCCCTGTTGTGTTTGATGCCACACACAGCGTGCAGAGGCCCGGAGGATTGGGGGGGGCGACCGGCGGAAACCGGGAAATGGTTGAACCATTGGCCCGCGCAGCCGTAGCAATCGGTACTGACGCACTCTTTTTCGAGACACACCCTGATCCGGAGACGTCACCGAGCGATGGTCCGAACATGATTCCGCTGCATGCCTTTGAGGCGACTATGATGCGACTTCTGAGGCTGCGTGAGGTCGCTCAGTCCGTTGCCGCAGAAGCTTGATTGCACGGCACGGCGTTGAACTCCTCTCAGGACGATCGGAGAGACGCTCTCGTGTTCTTTCATGGCCGACCCCGTCTCGTCCGCTCTCAACCCCTGACCTTGGCCATGCCGACCTGGAAGTAAAACTGAACGATGCGGAAATTCATGAATCCAGCGACGTACGCAGGTGGACTTGTCATGCCACACAGAAAATTCTTGCTACTGGGACTCTCAGCTGCTGTGATGGTGGCCGCTGGTTGTAGTGATAATGCCGCTAAGGTTCGGGCGATCGAGCGGCAGCGGCAGGCTCGAATCCAAGCCGACACTACAGTTGATCATCTGGGGGAGGTCCACAGCCTGTTAACGAGGCTCGTTGAGCTGAACCCGCAGGAAGCTCAACGAGAGGTGATCTACCATCTGAATCGCTGGGGTGAAAGCAAGACATTCGGTGATGAGAAAGTCACGCCCTTGCTCAAAACAATCAGTGCTGTGATGCCCGAGGAGCAGGCTAGGGCGTTGACCGAGCAAGCGTCGTTCGTTGGCTCTGATACCGATTATCTGAGGGATTGCTATCTGTTCCGCCAGATCTCTGAGTGGATCGATCGTGAGTCAGGTGAGGATCCTTTGTTGAAGGATTGGTTGAACGAAATCGAATCAAGACTTCCCGAAGAGGAGGTTGTGAAACTACGTACAGCAGTACGAATGTTCGACTGGACCGTCAGGAACGTGGGGTATGAGCCGCTGCAGCCTGAGACAAGCTTGCTGCCACATCCGCCTTTCCCCAGTGGAATGTCAATCCCAGAATTTTCATTGGGGATGCAGTTTCAAGGTCCGGGGTATCGGCAGACTGATTACGAAACTGTTTGGCGTGGTCTCGGTGATTCGCAGCAGCGTGCCGGGGTTTTCACTCAATTGTGTCGACAGGCTTCCATTCCCGCTTTTGTTTTGGCGACCCAATCCGAGCAAGATGGAACGCTTACGCCGTGGAGTGTTGGTGTATTGATAGGTAAGAGTGTCTATCTGTTTGAGCCTGAACTTGGCTGTTACATACCGGGTCCGGGGCAGGAGGGAATTGCTACGTTGCGTCAGGCGCGGTCTGACGCATCAGTGTTGCGACGCTTGAACGTGGTTTCCTATTTCGACTACCCAGTGTCGAAATCTGATGTGCAGCAATCGATCGCTCTTCTGAATGTGACACCAGAAGCAGTCAGTCTTCGAATGAAGCAACTTGAGTCAGGTTTGACCGGTATGCGTCGGATGAAAACATTCGTTGATGTTGATGCCTTGGCAATCGAGATTGATGCTGTGCCGGGCATCGCAGGGGTCCGGCTTTGGGATGTTCCCGTGCTCGCTGAGGTCTATGCTGCCGAGTTGAAGGCTGCGGCAGGGCGTGATCCGCTTTTGACGTTCTGGTCGCGAGCCTCCTGGTCCATCATTGAAGATATGACCGACAATGCAAAATTATTGGCATTGGCTCGGTGGCGACATCTGCATGGGCAGTTCGATAAAAATGATGAGGAAGATGCTGAGGGGGCGAGAGTGCTTTACCTCCGGCAGCGCGCACCCGAGTTTGAAATTGAGGATCTCGGAATTGACGTCAACTTGCAAAAGGCTTACGGGGTTCGCCGCGAACTGGGAATGGACGAGAAACAATATGAAATGCAGCTCCGCTATGCTCAGGATTTGATGCGAATGGGGAAGAATGCTGCGACCTACTGGGTCAGTTTGATCCAATATGACGACGGGAGATACGAAACCGCGCAGACTTGGTTTGCAAAGCGTGTGCTTGATTCGGAGTTGATCTCTCGCCGTGAATTGACTGGTGATGTGTTGTCGCCTTGGGTGGCCGCGGCACGATATAACCTCGCTCGAAGTCTGGAACAGAGCGGGCAGGTTGACGAAGCTATCAAGCTTTACAAAACCGATGGTGATCCACAGGAGCATGGGAACCGGCTCCGGGCTCGCCTGCTGGATAAACGACGCCAATCAGCATCGCCAAGCGATGCCGTCAATCAACCGTAACGCAGGCAGTCTCAGCGGTGAGCGGCGAAGCGGTCAAACGCAGGTCAACGTTGACGGCTTAAGGTCAAACCCTTACGGGTGATGATGAATGCAGCGTGGCGTCAAAAGCCAGAGATGCATGGTCGCCCACGCGGGTGATATTAGGCGTTTTGTTGTTGGATTCGCTGCTGATTCGGCTGCTGTGGGCGACTCACTTTAGTTGTTCAACCCGGATCGTTTTGAGGCCCGTTGCGATTTCTGGGAAAGCCTCATCGACGATCCCTGCCTCAGCAAGCTTTGTGAAGGACATCTTTGAGACAATTGGGCATGATTTCAGTAACACCAATTCGTCAGCATCAATCCGGTGTGCCAGTAAAGCTGCAATCGTGTCGGTTGTGGTTCGCCAGTCATTGGGAACTCGCATGTCTAAGATGTTTTTGTTTTTGCTATTCTTTCTGTTGTAGAAAACGTTCGGTGTGATCACCGTTGGCACCGCGGGGCCATGCGGTTTGGGGAGAGTTTTGCTTTGCTCAATGGCCACGTTCCACTCTTGCTCGGTGGCGACTAATGGCCAGCCAAAAATCTCTGCTGCAAAACTGGCGGTGGCTGTCAGTAAGTCTACACACATCCAGTGCGTCTGTTGCGGGGACATAGTGTGTTGTTGATCAAGTTCACGCACTGCATCAATTAATTTGCCACCCCCTATGATTACCATCGTCTCGTCGGCGGGGTGGGCATCCAGCCATTGGTGGACTGTCGCTGCGAGATTGTTACGCAACAGGATGCTTCCTCCTATCTTAATGACCCGCAGCATCGTCAGGTTCTCTCTGATTTTCGTTGGAATTGAGTCGTGCCACTGCATAGGCTGGCGCACATCGAGCAACTTCGGGCCCAAGGTGATCTGCAAGATGGAGTGTCGGTTGTCCATTGGGAATGGAAACCAACGCCTTGCCATGACCACTTAGCACCCAGGCAGGGTGCCTTTGATGTTTGTTGATGGCATGACTAATTCTTTGGTTTGCTGCAGCGATGATTTGTTCAGCAAGCTTTTTTGCCTGAGCAAGGTTGATGCTTCTGCGATCAAGTCCGATCATTCTGGCAAGTCGATTTGCTGCAAGTGGTCGTGATCTTGGTTTGCCATCGGCGCTGTTGCAGTCATTGACATTTTCGACGGTGTGTCCGAGCACTAGCATGGCATCATCGATGGTCGCGAACAACTCATTCATGACCGGGGTGGAGATGCCTTGGTATTCGAGGTTGTTGACAAGTCCGCAGGCGGGAGTCCGTCTGCAACCGATGTAAACAAGGGATCCATCACACAGGCGGTCGTAGTCCGTGAGTGCATCGGTGAGAACTTTTTTTTCACTGATTGGAATGATGTCAGTTGTGGTTGAACCGATGTCAATCAGCAGGGCGTCCGATGCGATTTCGCGGCCAACGAAGTTGGCGAGTGCATGCCAATTGGCTGCCGCGACCAGATCTGGATCTTCACGGGCATGGTTTGCTTGATGAAAACAGCCGTCGACTCCATAAAATCGCACATTCTCGACATTAAGTTGTTCGGCGGCATGGCAGGTCTGTTGGACGATATGCTCAACACCTATTTTGCGGTCGAGAAAACAGTCTGCCAGTTCACCCGTCATGGTGACGGCCAATTCATCGGGCATGATGCCACAATCGATAAAATGCTTTTGCATGTCTTCGATCAGGCTCTGTGAAAGCTGCTCGGGCGTTAACCACATGGCAAATTCACGTGCTATGGCGGTACCGCATGAACTGGCATACTTGAGGTTGGCGCCACCAATGTCCATTCCGAGAACGAGCTTTTGCATGTCAGGTATCACGCACTTTCGACCACTTTGTCATTGATCCAGACGTCTCCATCGGGAGTCCAACGCACCGAATTGGCGGCGGTGCAGCAGGAAACGGGACCAGTTTCCAAATCAAAGAGTCGTGCTGCGAGGTTTCCGTTAATCATCCGACGCAAGCCCACGTAGGAGGTGGTCAGGCGAGGATTGATCTCGATCACACAGTCTTCACTCGGACGTTCTCCAAGCAGCAGGTCCAAGCCAACAAAACCACGCGCCGTTGGTGGCATGGCCACGATGGCTCGAGATGCAAGGGCTGCGGCCCGACGTTGAGCATCGTCATCCAACGGCCCCATTCCACCACTATACTCGCAATGGGAATCAGAGAGGTGCTGCGAGACGGCTGGCAGGAACGTATGTTGGGTCGCAGAGGCGACCAAAGCGATCGAGATTGCCCTTCCTGGTATCCACGCTTGCAGGATTCCATCCTCGGTCAAGTCGTTGGACGCTTTGTCGAAAGAATCATACATCCTGATTTCTTGGGTTCCGCATCCGTCACGTGGTTTAACGACAAACTTCTCGAAGCTTTGCAGTTCCTGCTCCATGCGGCGGTCTGTCAGCGTCATGTAGGGTGGGTGAGAAACACCAGCAGTGTGCAGGATTTTTGCAGTGAGGTGTTTGTCACTTGCTGTGCGCAGAAAATCGCCGCTTCCGGCGATGACATCGATGCCACTGGCCCGTAGCATGGCGACTGCTTGGGCGAGAATGCCGTCGCTTTCAGGAGCGACAAGCAAAGCGGCGTCACATGTTTGTGCTGCTGCTACCCATTGCCCCCAGAGCGACTGGTCACGCTCGATGTTGACCGTGTCGGTGGTGTTGCTGAAAAAAGTGCCTGCAAAGCGAGGGTCCAGAGGGACGACTGTTTCGGCGACCTCCGCAAGGTCAGAGACGATGGACTGCAGCATCGCCGCACCCTCACGCCGAAGGCTGGAGGGGATTTCGTCGATCGCTTTATCAGCAAGTCCACCGCCGCAGACATACTCTCCGACAAAAATTCGCATGTTGTGTGTCTCCGAACGGCTGGTATCGGGCAGACGAGGACCACGCGGTGCCCATGATACCGAAAACTGGAAGCCCCGTTGGAATGCAGCAGGATAAGCGGGCCTGAAAACTCATTCAGGCCGAGGTGCATTCGGTAGGCTCGGGGATAGGAAAAGGAGGCTGGCTTTTTGGGAAATCCTAGAAAATGCCGAGATGGTCACGAGCTTCATCGGTCATCAGATCAGGCGACCATGCCGGTTCCATCACCACCTTGACTTCACAGGTGGTGACTTCCTCCAAGCCTTCCGCTGCGCCCTTGGTGCCAGCAACCAACTGCGGACCAGCGGGACACATAGGGCTGGTCATCGTCATCTCGATGTTGACCTCGTGCTTGCCATCTGCATCTTCCTCGCCAATGCTGACCACATAGATCAGCCCCAGGTCAACGATGTTGACATAGAGCTCGGGGTCGATGACTTGTTTCAATGCTTCGCGAACTGTGTCTTCTGCAAGTGCCATGGTGCGGACATCCTGTGAATCGTTTGTGTTGGTTTTTCGAGATGAAAAATGAACTGCGTTGCATTATCTGAAACGCATTTACGTCAATGCTTCACTCGTCGTGGCATCACTCATTTGGTCTGCCAGACGCATTCATTCGGCATAACGCACGACACTCATCCGCCAAGGGGTACCGTGATTCTGCCACTTTCAAAAAGATCATTCGTACTCGCGCACTTGGCGAGCGATCGCCGCTGCGAGAGCTTCACGAACACTTTCGATTGAAATTCGATCGAAAATCTGCTGGAAGAATCCACTGACGATCATTCGGGTGGCTTCTTTCCGGGTAAAGCCTCGACAGCGAGCGTAGAAAATCTGCTCTTCGTCGACTTTGGCCGTCGTGCTTCCGTGAGTGCAACGAACATCATCTGCCTCGATCTCAAGTCCGGGAATTGAATCTGCTCGCGACGTGTTCGAGAGTACCAGGTTGTCGTTTCGCTGGTAGCCGTCGGTTTTTTGTGCCTCCTTGTCCACCTTGATCATTCCCCGCCAAACAGTGCGGCTTTTATCCTGCTGGGCTGCTTTGTAGAGGAAGTCACTCCGGCATCCTGGTGCTTTGTGATGCTGAAGCGTGTGGTAGGCAATGTGTTGCCGTGCCTCAGTGAACATCACACCGTTCACTTGACTGTTCGCTCCCGGGCCAACGAGGTCGACGGTTTGATTGACCTTGGACAGCATGGAACCCATGGCAGCCAGTGTCCATTGCAGCGTTGCGTCACGATCAACTGATGCTTTCTGCTGGGCGAAATTGTACGTTTTGTGCCCCCACTCCTGCAGGTTGACATACCTCAGATGCGAGCCCGGCTTTTGAATCAGTTCGACAGCACCCAAATGCAGTCCCGAAGCGTTAGTCGAAGCACCGTTGCTTTCGTGAAGCACGGTCGCTTCCGCACCGTCTTCCAGGATGATCAATGTGTGCGTGGTGTCGGTTCCGCCTTCGGAGAGAATCGATCCGATGTGAACGGGGCGGTCCAAGACCACTCCGCGAGGGACGTACAGGATCTGGCCACCCGACCAGAAAGCAGCATGCAACGCTGCAAACTTATCCTCGTCCGGGTCGAAAGCAGTGAAAAGGTGTTTGCGAACCAAATCGGGATGCGTCTTGCACAGGCGCGAAAGGCTTCCGAACACAACACCACGTTCGGCTGCTGACTCGTCAAGGCTTTCCCCGACTATCTTGCTGTCTACGGTTTCTATGCGTCCTGCAAGGTCAACGTCTTGCAGCAACTGGTGTACCTGCTCGTGGTCTGCCAACGCGGGTTCGTCTTGGTCAGGCCCAGTAGGCACACTGTATTTGCCAATCTGGAACGCTCGAATGTCGGTGCGAATCCACTCTTCATGGCGGCGTTCGGGCCACTGCATGTCCGACCCGTGTTGCCATGCTTCACGTCGCATCGCCAGCAACCAGTCAGGCTCGTCACGTGATTCAATGAATGCATCGAATCCGGCCTGGTCAAAAGTAGTAAGAGTTGTTTGTGTCATGTTTCTTCAGTGTTTGCGCTAAACCGCCGATTCGGGCGGTCGCGTCTTGAAAAAGCTTGGAATTTGCCGAGGCTCGAGATCAGCGGTCGTTCGAAGTCCCCGGAAGTGTGGACCTGAGTCCTCAATGGGGGATATCAGGTGAGTGTTATGAGTCGCGAGGCGACGGCCCCGGTTCCCGATTTTGATTCAAGGACTTGGGGATTAGCCAACGCTCCCTTCCATTTGCAACTGAATCAACCGATTCATTTCAATTGCGTACTCCATCGGCAACTCTTTGACCAACGGTTCGATGAATCCGTTGACGATCATAGTGCTTGCTTCCTGTTCCGTTAGCCCACGACTGAGGAGATAAAACATTTGTTCTTCACCAATTCGGGAGACACTCGCCTCGTGTCCAATTTGGACATCCTGTTCAGCGATTTCAATGTAGGGATAAGTGTCGCTGCGGCTTTCCGGATCCAGAATCAGTGCATCGCAAACAACATTGTTCTTGCTGTTGTGGGCGCCGGGTTCGACGCGGACGAGACCGCGATAACTGCTTCGCCCTCCATTCTTGCTAATGCTCTTGCTAATGATTTGGCCCGTTGTGTTCGGAGCTTCATGGACAAGTTTGGCACCGGCGTCTTGATGCTGTCCCGCGCTGGAGAACGCGATCGATAAAATTTCCCCCCGGGCACCTGGTTCCATCATATGTACCGCTGGGTACTTCATGGTCAGCTTGCTGCCCAAGTTTCCATCAACCCACTCCATCGTTGCGTCGCCGTAGGCGTACGCCCTTTTGGTTACGAGGTTGTAGATGTTATTAGCCCAGTTCTGGATCGTCGTGTAACGGCAACGTGCATTCTTTTTGACAATCACCTCAACCACTGCACTATGCAGACTCTCGGTGGAGTACATCGGTGCAGTGCAACCTTCGACGTAGTGAATGCTTGCACCTTCGTCGACAATGATCAGCGTCCGCTCAAATTGCCCCATGCTCTCCGCGTTGATTCGGAAATATGCTTGCAGCGGGAAGTCAACATGAACACCTTTTGGGATGTAGATGAACGAACCACCTGACCAGACGGCGCTGTTCAGTGCAGCGAACTTGTTGTCCTCCGGTGGGATGATTTTGCCGAAGTATTCTCGTAGCAATTCCGGATGTTCGCGTACTGCTGTGTCTGTATCGGTGAAAATGACCCCCTGCTTCGCGAGATCTTCTTCAAGTGATCCATAAATGACTTCACTTTCGAATTGTGCTTTGACGCCTGAGAGAAATTTTTTCTCTGCTTCAGGAATGCCAAGCTTGTCGAAAGTGTCCTTGATCTCCTGCGGGACGTCATCCCACGTTCGACCTTGGCCATTGGTCGGCTTCAGATAGTAAAAGATATCTTGAAAGTCGATGTCGATGTCGCCACCCCATTTTGGCATGGGGCGTGACTCAAAAATCTCCAATGATTTGAGCCGGAATTCTCGCATCCAGTCCGGCTCGTTTTTGATGTCCGAAATCTGATTCACAATTTCGGCATTGATACCTTTTTTCGCCTTGAAGACACCTGTGGTCTCGGTGCGGAAATTGTACTTGTTGATTTCGCCCAGTTCTGCGGATTCAGTGATGTCAGTTGCCATGAGTCGTTCCTGTTGCTCTTTGTCGTGGTCTCGTGTGATTCAGCTGCTGTTTTTTTCCTAGACAGCCGCCTCTTCGGCAAGCATTTCCTGGTTTGCCGCCTCTGCGTCCGGATACGCATTGCGTATGCGGTCATATCCGTGCTCGTGCAATTCATCTGCGAGTTCACGGCCTCCCGTCTCAACCAGTCGTCCACCTAGCATCACGTGAGTAAATTCCGGTGGATTGTGTTCCAAAAGTTTGTCGTGGTGCGTGATAATGAGGAGGCCCATTTTTCCTTGGCCGATCTCGGCGATTGACTCGCTGGCAAGGCGTACTGCGTCTGCGTCGAGTCCGCTGTCTGTTTCGTCAAGCAGAGCGAATTTTGGTTGCAACATTGCAAGTTGCAGAATCTCAGCTCGCTTCATCTCGCCCCCAGAAAAGCCGTCGTTAACATAGCGGCGGGCGAATTCGACATCCATTCGGAGATGGGACATCTTGTCTTTCAGTTCTTTTCGGAACTCGCGCATCGGAATCAGTTCCTCGCCTTCCTTGCGGTCGGGTCTGCGGACATTGGTCGTCGCGTGGCGCAGAAAATCAGCCATCTTCACACCCGGAATGGCCATCGGCCGCTGGAACGCCATGAAAATCCCCTCGCGAGCACGTTCATCGGGCTCCATTGCCAGCACGTCTCTCCCATCAAGCGAGATCTTACCGCCGGTTACCTCATAACCTGGGTGTCCCATGATGGCGAGTCCAAGCGTGCTTTTGCCGCTTCCGTTGGGACCCATCAATGCGTGAGTTTCGCCGTGATTGATTGTAAGATTGACTCCACGCAAAATCGGCTTTTCGCCAACGTTAACGTGCAGGTCTTCAATTTTGAGAACGTGTGTCATCTTGCTAATTGGGAATCTGGGAAAGTGAAGGAGTATGTTTCAAGGCGTGCTGCAACTCGCAGCAAAATCGTCGTGTGATCTTCGTGGCTTGTCGGATTGCAAAATCTTCGGACAGGCTCGATGGTGTCGCGGATTTGTATTGAATCTCTGCTGCTGTTGGATCGCTTGTGTGTGGTTCTTTGTCTGGGGAGTGAAAAAAACTCAGTCTCGCTCAGGTCTCGTTGGCGACTGGTGTGCCAGTCTCGGTTTCCGTTGACACGGCCGCATCGGATACCAAGGTAACCGCAGAAAACTGACAACAATCATCACCATCAAGGCGACAACTGCTCAAGTGAACGGGCTGTCCGAGAGCTTCAGAAATCATCTGCTCTTCAAGACGGCACATCTCGCGATCGTCTGACGCATCGGTGAGGGTTGGGAAAGGGCACATGCCAATGTCCAGCACTGGCAAGTCGCCTGCGGTCGTTACCTCAGTGACCATCTGACGCGCTGACATGGCCTCGGAGAGTTTTCGCATTCTTTCCTGAAAGCTACCCTCGGCTTGGTCCGATCCGAGCTGTAACGCGAATTGTTTCCCCAGGCGTGCTGCCACCGCAGAGAGGAGTTTCTTTCGCGTGTTTTCGTCTTCCAATGCGACAATTTCTCGCCACATTGCATCAGCCAAATCGGCGGGATTCGCCCCCGCATCGCGATGACCAGTAACAGTCAATCGATATCGGAACGTTGGACGTCCTCTGCCGGCGACGACTTTTTCTCGATCGATCAGGCCCATTTCCAGCAATCTTTCGATTCGCTGACGTACCGCGGTCGCAGTCACACCTAGCAGTTTTGTGAGCTCCCCAATTGCCCATGCCTCGCCGACACCACTTGCCTCACCACCGCCCCACGCCTCACCCCTGCGCATGGCGTCTCCGCCGCGCATGGCGGATAAGAGTTCTCGGTCAACCGAGCGAAGTTCGTTTGTGTTGACTTTTAAGTTCAAAGGGTTTGGGCTGAAGTTTGTGTGAAGCAGTCCGGATTTATACGTGTTAGGAACGCTAAGGGCTTTTCAGCAACCGGTCCCTGCCAGACCGTGTTCCTCAAGCTCGTCGACTTAACCAATTTGATTAAGGCTAACATTTTGATTGAGACCAACGTTCTGCGATGCCAATGCCAAGTTTCCTACCGCGTGGCCCGCGAAGGCCCGCCCACCCCAGCCCCTAATTTTCTAAGCCAAGTGGGGTTGGCAGGCGTAAAATCTCCGCGATGATTCCTTCTAATGTTACGGACTTGGCGATTTTTGACAACTGCTGGTGTGAAAAATAGTTTTCCGGGCGGGGGCGGATCCGATTCGATATCAGCGGGAGTTTCCTGCTGGATGCTGCATTGCTGGTTATGAGGCTTGGCATCCCCCACTGCTAAAGCGACCGTTTGGCTGATACGATCCCGTTGGGAGCAGTTCGATACCTTCGCTTCTAATTCCCGCCGTTCGTTCGTTTTTTCCCGTTTTCCTTCGTACCAAGCGTCACTCAGAGTCTCCCAATGAAAGCAGTTGCGGTAACGCCCGGCACGCCAAATAGTGTTCATCTGGAAGAGATTGAAAAGCCAACTCTCGAAGCGGTTCCCGATGGTTTGGGAGTCCTTGTACGCGTCCTGAAGGTCGGCGTCGATGCGACCGATCGCGAAATCAATGATGCACTTTACGGGAATGCGCCGGAGGGTGATGGGCATCTGGTCATTGGGCACGAGTCGTTTGGCATCGTTGAGGCGGTTGGCGAAAATGTCAGACGTGTCAAGGTTGGCGACTATGTGACTGCGACAGTTCGTCGCCCGGGAGGGTCGATTTATGACTTGATCGGCACCAACGACATGACAAGCGAGGAAGAGTATTACGAGCGAGGGATCAACCTGCGTCATGGTTATTTGACCGAGTATTTTGTCGATGAAGAAGAATACATCGTGCGAGTGCCACTCGGGCTGAAGCATCTGCACGTTTTGATGGAACCGATGAGTTGCGCAGCGAAGGCTGTTCATCAGGCTTACGAGGCACAGCAGCGAATGAAGGTTTGGAGGCCTCAGGTCGCCTACGTTCTCGGAGCAGGCCAAATCGGTTTGCTAACCACGCTTGTACTGAAGTTGCGGGGGCTTGAGGTTTATACATTGGCTCGGGGTGAGGCTCCGAACCTCAAAAGCGAGATTGTGAGCGGTTTGGAGGCAACCTACGTCAGCACTCGTGAAACCTCATGGGACGATCTTGTTGCTCAGACCGGGAAGCCGGACTTGATCGTGGATGCAACGGGTAGCAGTCGGCTTGCTTTTGAGGCGATGGAGCATCTGGGGCTCAATGGAGTTCTCGTCTGGACCGGGATCACCGGTGGTGACAACAAAAGTGAGGTCCCTGCCGATAAGATCAATTTACAATGGGTCTTGGGAAATAAGTTGTTGCTGGGCAGCGTGAATGCAAACCGTCATCATTTTGAGATGGGAATCAAAGACTTGGCTCTTGGTGAAATGATGTACCCGGGAGTGCTAGAACGCATTCTTACCAACCCCGTCGATGGTCTCGAAAATTTCGCCGAGATGATGCGATTGCTGGTTGAAGAAAAGGACGCCTTGAAAGTCTATGTGAACGTCGCGGAAGAATAAAAAACGCTGGTGGATCCAGCAGCGATTCACACTTTGATGTTCAATATGTGCGACAAGATTCTTGGCTTAAGATGCCTGTCCAGACGCAGGGACAGCCAGCGGTCGTTCGGTGGTGCAATTTATCCGCCGGCTTTTTCTGCTTCCCCAACTTCTATTGGTCGCGGCCGCGTGGGCGCCGTTCGGATCCGCACGGTGCTTTACCCATTGCTTCCGACCTTTGGCTCGTTGCTGGACGCGAGTTCCTGTTGCATTCGCTGCAATTGATCAATCGCGTTGCGCATTACGATATGATCGATTTCGTGGACGTCAATTGGATCACCGACGCCACGGAGCATCGTGATCGTCAGGCGACCTCCCAGGTGCTGTCTGAACTCTTCCAGACCCTGCATCAAACGCTCGATGGGTGTTAATTCTTCGTGCCAAAGTTGGATGCCCAGGCGAGTCAAGCATTTGCAAACGGCTCGCATGTCCTGTTCGGGAAAGCCAAACTTCAGTGATGAGTAAATTGTGTCGATCGCGACCCCAATGGCAACTGCTTCGCCGTGACGGATCTGATAGTGGGTCAGTGGCTCAAGACGGTGCGCTGACCAATGACCAAAGTCCAATGGTCGGGCTTCCAGCATTTCGAAAGGATCACCTCCGTGGGTGATGTGTTTCAGGTGCAGCAGGCAAGACTGATGCACAGCACGTTTGGAAGCAACTGTTTCACGTTCTCGAATGGCATCAGCATTTTCACAAAGCCACGAGAACTCTGGCTGACTTTTCAATAACGAGACTTTTACCGCTTCGCTGAAGCCGCATCTGAAATCGCGATCAGGCAAAGTTTGCAGTAAAGACGCGTCATTGATAACCGCCCATGGCACGGCAAAGGTACCGATCCAATTCTTTTTTTCAAAGTGATTGATTGCGTTTTTGACACCAACACCTGAATCGGCTTGGGCAAGCGTTGTGGTCGGCAGGCGAATCAGTCGGATGCCGCGGTGGGCCACAGCGGCTGCGTAGCCCACTGCATCCAGCATCGCACCCCCGCCAATGGCCACAATGTAACTGCGGCGGTCGAGGTTTAGCTGATTGATCTGCTGCAGAATACGCTCTACTGTCTTGGACGAATTTTTGATCCCTTCCCCACCGTCAACCAGGACGGGTGCGTGAACCATGTCGATGTCATTCGCGTGCCCAAGCTGTTCCGCAATGCGGGTGGTGGGCTCAGATAGCGAACGCTCCGCAATCAGTAACACCTTGGCTCGTTCCCCGGATCCAGCTTCAATGACTGACAACAATGCGGGCAGGTCTTCCCGGGATACATCATCGGTGACTCGCAGGCGATGCACAAACGGCACCGAAAACTGAACGTCGAGTGAGGTTTCGGACGGGTTGGGCATGGGTGAAGGGAGCTGCTGTGGGTCGTTTGGATATTTGGATAGAAGCGGTGTCTATTGAGTGTGAATCTGAGCCAGATCGAGTATGGATCGCGGTGGAACTGCTTTTTTGCGACAAGCGGGAAAGAGAAAACGGAGAACAATGGAAATGATGTTCACGCAGCCCTGTTTTGCCGTTTGTTCATGGCTTCAGTTGTTCCCAGCCTCTCCACAACCAAAGTAGTGAATCAGGAAAGATGGTGCCGGCATGTTTTCCATCGTGCGCTCCTTCACCAAACACAAGTTTGTAATCGTAATTCTGATATGACAATGCCCGGGCCATTTGCCGATTCGCCAAGGGCCAATTACCAAACCGGTTGTCTAAGTCGTTTTCACCATCCTGCAGGAGAACACGAATTGGTTTTTTTTCTGCTTTACGGATCATCGGAGGGTAGTTGTGGCCACCTCTTAGGTCGACAAAGCTGCCGATGTGGCTGAGTACTTTGCGAAATTGGTCGGGGCGATGCCAAGCAACGGAGAAGGCGCAGATTCCCCCCGAGCTGTTGCCGCAAATCGCTCGCAATTCTGGGTTTTGGGTAATTCGGTAGTCTGCCTCGATAGGCGGCAAAACCTCCTCGAGTAAAAATTTTGCATAGTCACCACTCACTGTGTCATACTCAACACTTCGGTTCGCAGGCGTCGGTTTCCAGCCGCGTTTGTCGGGTAATTCGCCTTTGTGGCCTGGATCGATCATGATGGCGATTGTGACAGGCATGACACCCTTTGCGATCAGGTTGTCAAAGACGGTCGGAACGCGAAAATCACCGCGGTCGCCAACAAAGGCGTGGCCATCCTGAAATACCATCAATGCTGCTGGCCGCTTCGGATTGTACTGGGCCGGAACATACAGGCTGTAACGTCTTTTGGTTCCAGGGAAAACCTTGCTGTCCGAAATTACATGCTCAGTCACCGTCCCACGCGGGTTACCCGCATTGAGCATGGAATCCGGTCCATGCTGATAAGGCCCGTCTGCCGCTTGGAGAGTTTGTAGCTGTAAAGGACACAGAAAGCTGAGCATGATAGTCGTCGAAATAACGACCACCGCAAAAAATTGTGAGATCGACACGGGCAAGGATACGCAAAGTGGAAAAGTGAGGAAGGGAGAAACTACAGTTTAGCGTGAATTGGGATCAAGCACATTTGACGCAACTGATTTTTGCCAAGCGTGGCTTTGGCAGGGAAGGTCGTATGGCTCATGGTACCTGCCAAAATCAGCAAGTGCCGAAAACTCATGCCGTCCCTTAACGACCAAAGGCCCTGGCAATGGCAGTTCAGCTGCTGCTTCACCATGGGTAGATACTTTATCGCGGCTAAGAAGGGGGCTCGTTCATTGATGCTGTTTTGTGAGTGGCCTTCTAGGTTGATGTAAGCATGAGCAGGTACAGCGGAAACTATGCGAATGGGATGCTATTCTGAATCCAGCAATTGAGCAGATAGGTTATGGGCGTTTTACCGATGCTTACGGTTTGAGGCTTAACATGCGATGATTGGTACACAGCTGGGATTACTACACAACTGGAGAGATGCAGGCGATGGAAAGGCGACGTTTGGGGACCAGTGGTCTGGTCGTGTCTGATATTTGTATGGGCACAATGACCTTCGGAGGTCAGTGTGATGAGGCGACTAGTCATGCAATTTGTGATCTGGCGTGGGATGCCGGGATTGATTTCTTCGACGCAGCGGAGATCTACCCGGTCCCTCCCACAGCTGAGCTTGTGGGAGTGACCGAAGAAATTGTCGGACGTTGGATGAAAACGAAACCGCGTGAGACAGTGGTGATCGCAACCAAGGTCACCGGGCCAGGGCATGGTTGGTTTGTCCCTCCTGTTCGCCATGGGAAAACATCGTTGGATCGGCGGCAAATTGTGGCTGCCTGTGACGCCTCCTTGACTCGCTTGGGAACTGATTACATCGATCTCTACCAAACGCATTGGCCGGATCACGGAATGCCTTACGAAGAGGTCCTTGGTGTGCTTACGGAATTGCGAGATGCAGGGAAGGTGCGAGTAATTGGCTGTAGCAATGAGACCAGCTGGGGTTTGATGAAAAGTCTTTGGGCTGCTGAGTCTCACGCCGTTGATCGTTATCAAACCGTGCAAAATAACTTCAGTTTGATTAATCGTCGATGTGAGAGTGAATTGGCGCAGGTTTGTCGTCGAGAGCAGGTAAGTCTTTTGCCCTATTCGCCGCTGGGGGGTGGAGTTCTGACAGGTAAGTATCAGCAGGACCGACCCGCTGGAGCAAGGTTCAGTGGTTATCTGGTGGATGGAAATGAGCGGCAGAAAAAGATGGCGCGGAGATTTGTCAATTCAAGAACACTGGAAACCACTCGGCGACTCTCTGAGATTGCCCAGTCACTGGGGATCACTCTCACCGCCTTGGCTGTCGCTTGGAGCCGTCAGCACGATTTCGTTGCCTCAACGATTATCGGTGCCACCAGCTTGAAGCAGCTTGATGAATCGCTCGAGGCACGCGATTTAGTATTGGATCAGGAGACCTTGGATCGGCTGGATGAGTTGGAGGCTGAGGTGCCCAATCCAATGAGTGAGGACGGGTTGCGCCACTTATAGGGGCAGTGCGATTTTTCCCGGTTTCAGCAGATTTGGTGATTGCACTCCTGAGTCATTCAAAATAACGTGGTTTCTACGGGGAGTTTTCAAGCACATCCACTTTTTGGAAGTAGTTTGGCGCTCATGCGAATCGCTATTCTTGTTCTCACCATAATCTGCATTTCACCGCTTGCTGGAGCGGCCGACTGGCTGACGCTCCCAAGTCGCTACAGCCACAACCCGAGTACGGGCGAACGCGTTGCACAATACGCAAGAATCGAGGCACCGTCCGTACCACAGCCCTCGAATTTTCGCACCAGCGGCTACACCCACACCCGTAGTTCCTTGAACTACGGTCAATCGGCAGACAACTACCATCGCGTTGAGCAGTGGGGTGATCCGGTGCGTCCTTACGGTGAATGGCGATTTCCCTATCGACCCTACAGTACGCCGTACCCGAATTGGGGTCCGCCTTATGCCGGGTTGAATTTGGGGGGAGGCTATTACAGTCCCTACGGACCTGTACCTTACGATCCATATTGGGGTGCGGGCATGAATCCTGGCGGACGCTACCCTGTGATGTCACCTCAGGGCGGTACTGTTCCGGCAGGCCAAATTCCGGCAGGCCAAGTTCCAGAAGTGGGTGGCAGTGGACTTTCCGTCGATGGATTATTGCCACCCTCTGCAACCATGTCCGTTGTTCCCAGTGGCGATGGTTTTGGCGTACCCGTGGATGGCATCATCCCTGAAGGCGAATTGTTGCGTGCACGCGACCAGAGTACGGCCGTTGGTCAGCGCGAGTTGAGTGGTGGTGCCGAAGGTGAGCGAGCGGGGCAGGTGAGAAATCTTGTACCCAACGCTGCTGGGGTGCCAGATGCGGCGGGCACAAATGATCCGAGGCGGCGGTACGATCGCAGGCAAGGCATACCAAATGACTGGAGAAATCGGGGTCGATACCGTTCGGCTCCACAACCGAGCCCGTTCAACCCTTATCCTTCCGGCCCGGGAACACCTTATCCAGTAGCTCCCTACTATGACGGGTACTATCCGGTTTACCGCGACTGATCCTGCTGTTCAGGTAAGCAAACTGCGGGGCTCTTCGTGGCCGATCTAGCGTGAGTGTTTCCGATTCGCTGGGCTGTGATGTAGCGTTCAAGTTCCTGTGGTAACGGCGCGTTCGGCGACTCGTAGTTTGGCACTTCGGCTGCGCGGATTCTGTTCCACTTCGTGTTCACTGGGACGTAGCGGCTTCTTTGTCAAAACATTCCATCTTGGATCGTCCCGGAAAGTATTTTTAACGATGCGATCTTCCAGTGAGTGAAAGCTGATGATGGCCAAGCGACCTCGCTCCGAGATCCAGTCGGGCGCAGACTGCAGAGTGCGTTCGAGAGCCCCCAGTTCATCGTTAACGACAATCCGCAGAGCCTGAAACGTCCGCGTTGCCGGGTGGATGTCATGGTTTTTGCTGCGTGGTACGCATCGTTTGCAGACGTCCACCAAGTCCTCCACTGTCTTTACGCTGGCTTCACGTCGGCGTCTGGCAACGATTTCGCGAGCGATCCGGCGGCTATATCGCTCTTCGCCGTATCGATAGATCGCATTGGCGATATCGGCTTCCTTATTCCAAGCCAGCCATTGGGCTGCCGATTGCCCTGATTCAGGGTCAAAACGAAGGTCTAGCTCGGCTGACGCACGCGTGAAGCTGAAGCCGCGGTGGGGATCAGCCAATTGGTCACTCGACAGCCCGAGGTCCAAGACAGCACCGTCAGCGATCGACAGTTCAAGGGCTGCCAACGCCTGCGGAGCTTTCTCGTAACTGCCAAGAAAAACATTAAGTCTGGGGTCGTGTTGTTCTGATTCAACTCGCTCGCTGACAGCCGGGTCACGGTCGAGTCCAACAAGGTGTCCCTGATCTGCTGGCAATGTTTCCAGCAATAACGCAGCGTGGCCGCCGCCACCATAGGTGCCGTCGACGATCACGCTGGGTGATATCTCACCCAGCCAGTGAACGATTTCATTTGGCATCACCGGAATGTGACATGTCGCGATTGGCTCGCGATCTTGTGGGCGATTTTCAGCCGGCACCAGCGATACTCTTGTTGCAGTTCAGGGATTCGTCCATATGGGCACTGACTTCTTTGAGTCGTGTCAGATCACCGCCGCCAACTTCGGCGGCAAGCCAACCGGTGAACCCGACATCACGAAGAGCTTTTTCAACCGAGGGCCAGTTGATGTCCCCTTCGGTTATTTTCGTGAACTTGCCTTGCTCTCGCGAGAAACCCTTGGTGTCCAGTTTCTTGATCCGTTTGTTGAGCGTGCGAATCCACTCTGCGGGATCGCCGTATTTCCAGTGGTTGCCGATGTCATACTGAACACCGACCAAAGGCGAGTTAAACGAATCAATAAAGGCAGCCAGTCGCTCGGCGGATTGGTCGTTGCCACCCTCGTGGTCATAACAGAAATCGTTCCAGACATTCTCGATCAGGATTGAGACACCTTTTTCTTTGGCGACGGGTAAAGCAGACCGGATTGCAGTTTGAGCTCGTTCCATGACCTCGGCGTCTGTGCCATCTTTTCCATGACCGGGCACTAACAGCATTGTTTTACCACCAACTGCTGCAGTCTCGGTCAGCCCCTGTTTGAGCTTTTCGAGTGCAACTTCCCTCACCTTTGGATCTGGGTCGGTATGTCGTTGCCCCCAGTGATAGCCACCTACGGTTCCGTCAATGATGATGCCTGATTCCTTGGCTGCTTTTTTGGCTGCTTCGATGTCGATTCCGGGAACATTCAGTTCCACACCTTCAAACCCGGCTTCCTTGGCCATGTTGAATTTGTCGGTCAGCGATCCTTTGGAGCGAATCATGCCAACCTTGAGAGTCTTTCGCAGCCACGGCTTTTGCTCCGATTTGGTGTCGGCGTGAGCATTTTCTCCAAAGCTGTGCATGAAACTGCTGCCTGCAATGCCGGTTGCTGTAAGTGTCATGAAGCGGCGGCGGCGAATCTGGGCGTGATCGGTCATCGTTTCACCTGCAATCAAATGGGTTTGAGGGGGGGGGAGAGTGTCGGGGGATAGGTTCAGTTGAACCGGAAATCAGAATCGGTGGTTTTTGTCTAACTGACCCGCTCAAGGATAAAAGACGCCTGGCGTAGTGGATATCCGGCGTGTCACTTGGTGACAGGAAAAAAACAAGTGCGGGGGCACGGTTGGGGTGGCTCAGGCTTTCAGGGCCGGTGCCTGTTGGTTGGCACGCCGCACAGTATAAACACAAACCTCCCGGTTCAGGCGAGGATGTTGTGAACTACCTTGCCATGAACATCCGTCAGACGGAATTGCCGACCTTGAAATTTGTAGGTTAGTCTTTCATGGTCAATTCCCAGCAGGTGCATGAGGGTTGCTTGAAAGTCATGCACATGCACTGGATCGTCGGCGACGTTGATTCCTAGATCGTCAGTCGCCCCGTGGCTGATCCCAGGTTTAACTCCCCCGCCAGCCATCCAGACGGTGTAGGCATACGGATGGTGATCACGGCCCCACCTCGGACGATTGTTGATGTCGCCCTGCAGGAAAGGAGTACGCCCAAATTCACCGCCCCAGATGACAAGCGTGTCCTCAAGTAAACCGCGTCGTTTTAGATCCATCACCAAAGCCGCGCTGGGCTGGTCAGTGTCGCGGCATTGGTTGTACAGTTCCGTCGTCAGGCTGTTGTGTTGATCCCATCCTGCATGCATCAGTTGGACATACCGACTGCCGCGCTCGACCAGTCGTCGTGCCAGCAGGCAGTTGTGGGCGAAGGTCCCAGCTTCTTTTACGTCGGGACCATAAAGGTCCAGGGTTTCCTGGGACTCATCCGAAAAGTCTGCGAGTTCCGGAATGCTCGACTGCATCTTGAAGCCCATCTCGTATTGGGCAATCCGCGTTGCAATTTCCGGATCGCCAAATTGCTGAAGTTTCAATTCATTGATCGCGGCAATGTCATCCAGCCAGCCACGGCGGACCTCACGACTGATGCCATCAGGGTTTGAAACATACAGCACGGGATCCCCGCTGCCTCGAAATTTGACGCCCTGAAAACGGGAAGGCAAGAAACCGTTGCCCCAGTAAAAATCATAGAAAATTTGGCCACAACTTGTGTTTTTGGTGATGCTGGTCATCACGACAAACGCAGGTAGCTCATCGGTTTCGCTACCCAGCCCATAAGACAGCCATGCTCCCAGCGTCGGCCGTCCCGGCATCTCACCACCGCTGAGGTTGAAGTTGATTGCCGGCGCGTGATTGACCTGTTCGGTGTGCATGCTTTTGACAAAGCACAATTCGTCACTGACCTTTGCGGTGTGTGGCATGAAGTTACTTACCCATGCGCCGGATTGTCCATGTTGTTCGAAGGGTTCTACGGGAGCCAGCAGCAACTTTCCATCCGCATTACCGGTCATGGTGCTGAACCGCCGATCACCAATGTACGAATTGGGAACGGGCTCGGAATGCCTCTTCTTCAGGTTGGGTTTCCAGTCGAACAGATCAACGTGAGTGGGAGCGCCGTTCTGGAAGAGGTAGATCACACGTTTTGCTTTGGGAGCAAAGTGTGGCAGTGACGGAAGACCGCCGATGCGTGTTGGTGGTGATCCTTCTGATTGTCCTGCCGAGTTGTCTCCGTTTTCCGCAAAACCATCGCGTTGCAAAAGCGAGGCAAGAGCCGCGGTTCCGATCCCCGTGGCTGAACGTCCGAAGAAATGACGTCGATTGAGGTGTTGTTGGTATTGTTCCAAAGGATTCATGAGCCGAGTCGCTTGTGTGGTTCATTCCCTGTTCAGGGCTTCATCCAGATTCAGAATGGCGAGGCAAAGATTCGTCCAGGCCGCCAATTCGTTCGGGCTGATACTGTCATCGTGTTCCGACGCACCGACCGTAATTAATGCCAGCGCATCCTTCGTGTCCTCGGAGAATTGAACGCGGGTACGATTCAGGCCGCGAAGCAGAATTTTCTGTTCCGGAGCGGACGCGGGACGCGCTAGGATGCGTTTCATAACGGTGTCAATGCGAACTGAATCGATCTCGTCGAGCTTCTTCTGCTGGGCAGCATCGTCTGCAGGATGTTCCAGCAGGGTCTTTTGTGCAAGCACGCGGGCAGCTTCAACGTAGGCGGTGTTGTTGAGTGTCTGCAATGCATGCAGCGGCGTGTTGGTTCGGCTGGCTCTAACCGTACATGTCTGCCGTGAGGCGTTATCAAAAAACATGGTTGGTGCGATGATGCGACGCCAATACGTGTACAAACTGCGTCGGTAAAGTTTTTCGCCGCTGTCCTGTCTGTATTTTTTCTTTCCAAACGAGGCTTCTTCCCAAATGCCCTCAGGTTGGTAGGTGTTGACCGATGGTCCCCCGTTGACAGGTGATAGGAGTCCGCTGGCCGCGAGAGCCTGATCACGCAGCATCCAAGCCGGAAGGCGATGCCGAGAGGCTCTGGCCAACAGGCGATTGTCGGGGTCGCGTTGATACGTTGCCAGATCACGGATCACGGAAGATTGTCGATAGGTGTGGCTGGTGACAATCGTTCGTATGAGTTGCTTGACGTTCCAGCCGTTGCGTTGAAATGTCTGTGCCAGCCAGTTCAGCAGATCCATTTGCAGGGGAACCTCACCCTGCGTGCCGAAATCTTCCGTTGTCTTTACTAACCCGATCCCGAATATCTGCTGCCAAAAACGGTTCACCGTGACACGGGCCGTCAGTGGATTGTTCGAATCCACCAGCCAGTGGGCGAGCGTCAACCGATTGGCCGGCTGGTTTAAGTCCTGACGGGTCGGTCCAGGAAGAAATGCAGGTAAACCAGACTGAACCTCGTCGGTCGGTTTGTTGTAAAGACCTCGCTTCAGCACAAAGGTTTTGCGGGGCTTTGGCATATCAGCCATTACCATCACTTTTGGAAGGCTGCGATTCAATGTGTCTAGTTGCTTGATCAGGTCAGCTTTTTTATCCGTCAGCTCTTTGTACGCCGGTGTGGCTGTCCGATGCTGATTGGCCACAAGTTGCTTTTGCTCAGCTGAGCGTTTTTCAGTCTCCGTTTCCAGTGCCAGCACAAGAGCCTTGCCACTTTCGTTAAGTTTAGGATCAGGAACAGCAGTGACCGAAAGCAGGAAGTGGC
This sequence comes from Rhodopirellula sp., assembly GCA_002690925.1. Lineage (GTDB taxonomy): Bacteria > Planctomycetota > Planctomycetia > Pirellulales > Pirellulaceae > Rubripirellula. The sequence goes on along the minus strand of NZGD01000253.1, from coordinate 34,604 downwards.
CGAGATTGTGTTTCTTGTGAATCGAATCATGCCGCAGCGTCACTTGTAGTTGTTGATCGTTCCTAATCACCAGCGGCTTCTCAAAGCGGAAAATGGCGGCGTGATCGCGATCGACATGACGACCCTCGTAGACTGCCCAGCCGGTCGTGCTGTTTCCGTCAAATGCATTGGCCACACCATGTGAACCCTGCTCATACGTTGCCTGCGCGGTCGCAATCTTGTGCGTTGTACCGGCTTTCGAATCTGGTCCGCGATTGACTGTTTTGATTTCGAGTTCGGTCAGGACAAAATTTCCACTGTCCGAATAAGACAGGCTGTTGCGTGGAAACGAATTGTGTCGCAGTGCATCAATCCGCAATGCTGTGATTGCTTGAATCGGTGAATCCGCTGAAATTGTGTAGGTGTCTTTGTCGGGAGCAGGGCCACCGGTGAGGATGGACTGATCCGGCAGCACGGAAAGGGTAGAACCGGTTGCCTTGGCTTGCGTCGGTTTGATGGTGTGCCACCTCGGTTCCTTTTTCAGTTTGGCAAGCTCATGTGCTTCCCATGCACTCTGCTCTGATGCAATCTGAGCTGACAAGGCCGTGATTTCGCTATCCGTTTGTTTGATTTGGTCCGCAAGTGCACTGAGCTTTTGCGATTGCTGAGCGGTCGGGACCGCAAGGTTCGGAGCGGTTTGGGGATCTCCTCCGCCGCCGTTGACTGGAGTTTGGTTGAAGAACCCAAAGAATTTGTAATACTCGCGATTGCTGATCGGGTCATATTTGTGATCATGGCAACGACAGCAATTGAATGTCAAACCGAGCCAGACGGTGCCGACCGTTTCGGACATGTCCATCACATACTCGACACGATTTTCTTCTGCGATCCGACCACCCTCGCCATTGATCATATGATTGCGGGAAAAACCTGTCGCCAGTTTTTGCTCCAGTGTCGGGTTGGGAAGGAGATCGCCTGCAATTTGCCAAGTCGTGAATTGGTCGTAGGGCAGGTTCTTGTTGAATGCATCCACGACCCAATCACGCCACGGCCACATCGTACGCTCACGGTCTCCCTGGTAACCGTTGGTATCGGCATACCTGCTGGCATCCAGCCAGTTCCATGCCATCCGCTGCCCGTAGGCATCTGAATCCAGCAATCGATTGACAAGCTCTTCGTAGGCATGGGGCGATTTGTCAGCCAGGAATCGATCGACCGCTTGCGGTGTCGGAGGCAGACCGGTCAGATCCAGAGACAGGCGGCGTATGAGAGTCGTACGCGAAGCTTCGGGTGCTGCGGTCAGATTGTGCTCAAGCAGTTTCCGGCGAACGAAGTGGTCGATCGGATTGCGGAGTGGAAAATCGGCCTCGTCTTGCTGCAACGAGTTGACTGTGGGGATTTCTGGCAACCCAAGAGGACGGAAAGCCCAATGGGTTTGCCAAGTCGCCCCCTCGTCGATCCAACGCCGCAAGAGCCCAACTTCTTCAGTCTCCACCGCCCGATTGGAATCGGGCGGTGGCATGACTTCATCAGGATCTGTGGAAGTCAGGCGGCGTATCAACTCGCTGTCAGTACTGGAGCCTTTTTTAATGACGGATTCAATTCCCTGCTGCGTGTCCAAACGTAAATCTGCTTCGCGAGTCGATTCGTCCGGGCCATGGCAAAAAACGCAGTTCTCGGAAATGATCGATCGTACGTCCTGAGCGAAGTCAACCTTCTCAACAGACGCAGTCACCGGATCACTTGCCTGTGCTGACGTGACAGCCGTCGGCAGAAAGAGCAACAGGATGCCCAGTGCAGGAATACACAGGATGCCCAGTGCAGGAATACATGGAGCGGTAGGGTGGGATTCAAAGCGGTGCATTTCACTATGGTAGCCAAGAATCAATCCTGCTGTGCAACGTGGCACCATCTGGTTCATGTTTTGGCAAGGATTTCATGCTGCCCCGCAAGTGGCAATTGTCTTGAAAAAATTGGTTTTCAGGAGGTACCGTGTGGAAGCCGTTAACTGACAGCAGTTTGTCGGAAGTCTTGTACGCGAAATCGCGGGTAATTCCGGTTTTCAGTATCAGGTCGCGTGAAATGTCATGTTGCTTTTGAACCGGTTTCGCTATCTTTTGATGGGGGCAGTTCTGAACGTCTGGAAAGTTTTCGTCAGCAGATTTGATTTCAGTGAGAGCGATGAACGCGACGCTGCAGCAGCGAAACGAGGGTCTGCGCCAACTGCAGGGCCAACTGCCAGGCAGTATCCCTTACGACAATGTTCGGCCAATCAATGTTCCAGCCAGTTGCGATGGAAAAACACTGCTGGAATGTGTGACCAGCGTTTATCCACAAGTCGGTGAATCGCAGTGGCAGTTGTGGTTCTCGGAAGGTCATATCCTGTCGGGTGATGATCGTGCTGATCCAAAAGCAATCGTCCGAGGTGGGCAGCAGTTTCAACATTCATTTCCCGACACGACTGAACCTGAGGTGGATGCCGCTGTCCGGATTTTGACCGAAGAATCGGAATTCATTGTCGTGTACAAGCCGGCTCCTTTGCCGGTGCACCCCTGCGGTCGGTTCAACCTCAATACTCTGACATCGCTGCTGGCGACGGTTTACCCTGGTGAGGATTTGAGGTTGGTTCACCGCTTGGATGCCAACACAACGGGAGTGATGGTGTTGGCAAGAACCAGAAAGGTTGCAACCCATTTGCGGCAACAATTTGATTTGAATCAGGTGCAGAAGCAGTACCTGGTCCGTTGCGTCGGTCATCCACCGGCGAAGGAATTCGTTTGTGATGAACGCATTGGGAAGAGAACAGTGAAGGGGGGCACTCGCGAACTCCGTCACGATGGCCAGGAATCACGCACTCGTTTCCATCTGCTGGAACAGTTGGCTGATGGTACGGCGGTGTTGCGTGCGTTTCCGGAAACCGGACGCACCAATCAGATTCGTTTGCACTTATGGGGAAAAGGAACACCTGTGTTGGGTGATCCTACTTATCTTGTCGATGGTCAGCGTGTTGCAAATCAGACGCTGACGCTGGCAGATCCACCGATGTGCCTGCATGCTCAGAGTCTCTCTTTCAGGCATCCGCAAACAGAAGAAATGGTTTGTTTTCGATCAAGGGAACCTGCTTGGATGAGTGACTCTGAGCATGGTCGTCTTGGTCTTGGTGATACCTGACAAGCGGAGTTGCAAAAAACACCACGGGTCGTTTTTTTGTTCCAAGAGTTCTGCGGCTCTCAGGAGGCCTTTAGCTTGGCGGCCTCTTCTTCCAAACTGGTGATTTCGTCTTCCAGAGCTTTCAGTTCTTCGGCATCGTCAGCTTGCTCACGCGAACCCGACAGCCGTGGTCGCAAGGTTTGGAGTTTCTTGTTGATGACGTTGAGGCGTTTTTTTGCTTTTTTATCCATGCGTTGATTTCCTGAGGAGGTTAGGCAAGTTGCTAGAATTCGATCAATGCAATGATGAAGTGCACCAGCAATACATACAGAGTCGTCCATAATACCGTGGACGTGATTGCATTACTTACGTCACTGGCGGATTGTTTTGGAGCCATGCCACGATAAAAACCGATCGCACCGGTGCCAATGCCACATGCCAGATTCTTTAGCATCACCCATCCCCAGCCTTGAGGCCAGCCCCCGTCTGAAGTGATTAGGTTGCGATAGAAATGCTGTTCCCAGAAAAAAGGTCCGACATCCGGGTGTGTTGCTGTGAAGCTGAGCATGCTGATGAAACGAGCGGAGGCGAAGGCCATCCATTCCAGGATAGGCGTAGCCAACATGAATGCCAGTACGATTGGAATCAGCAGGTAGAGCCTTGGCTTAACTCCGAGCGTTCGCATCGCATCAATTTGTCCTCCATATTGTTTTACGCCGACATCAGCTGCGACCGCTGCTCCACAACGTGCCGCAATCAGAATGGTTGCCAACACTGGAACGAGAATGCGGTAGAGTGCAAAACCGATCGATGACAAAAGCTCATCAATCAACAACGGTTGAGTGTAGAGCCGAAACGGAAGAAATCGGAATGTGAAATAGGTTCCCGTGAATCCAACAATCAGCCCCGCAAGGATCAGATAAATCCATGCGGAAACACCACCCACCAGACGTAGATAATGAGCGAAGAATCGCAGTCCCCAGCGTGGGCGGGGGAACAGTGGAAGCAGGTCGTACGGAAGCCTGACTGCTGCGACAACGGTTGAACCGGTTTGTTTCAGAAACGCGTCGATTTTCGACGTGCTCTGCTGAGGCAAGGTAGGCGGATTGCTTGAAGTTTCGGAGAGTTGTACGGGGCGCATCCGCGTCGGAATTTGGGGCCAATCCTGGCGGGGTACGGGAACCAGCAGTCGGGTTTCACTGTCCAGTAACAGGACTTCGTCGGCAATGGGAATCAGTGTCTCGTAGTCATGGGTGACAATGATGCTGGTTCGGTGATAGGTGTCATGTGTGTGGCGAATCAACTCAGCCACTTTGCCACCGCTGGCTGCATCCAGGCCCGATGTTGGTTCGTCATAGAGAATGATGTCAGGGTTTGCAGCAAGCGTACGCGCGATTGCCAGTCGTTGCTTTTGTCCCCCGCTCAATGCAGCCACCGGAGTCTTGGCAGGTACCCCTAATTCTTCAAGCCATTGCCGTGATGAATGACTAGAAGTCCGGGTTCGGTCGTTGCGGTGATCGAGTGCGAACTGGACATTTGCCGTCGGTGATAATTCATCGAACAGTGCAAATTGCTGGAAGACGATACCGATGCGCGGTTGAACCGTTGGGTTGGTTTCAGAAGCGGAGGTAGTACCCTGGTGGTCTTTGCTCGAGTGGTTTTCAGGGGCAACTTCTGGTGGGGATGTCGTTTGTGACACGTGCCCACTTTCTATTTTCCCATTCCATTTGATGACCGGGCCATTGTTGGGAATCAAACCGGCAAGGGTACGTAGCAGGACCGATTTTCCGGCTCCGCTTCCGCCCACGATCACGGTGATCTTGCCCGCAGTGATCGTTAGATTTGTTTCAGCTAATAGTTCGCGATCACCTGCTTTTATTTTCAGGTGGTTCAGATGCAGCGATTTTGGAGCCGAGGGTTCCGTGTTGTCCGAGGGATGCTCGGCAGAAGGTTTCGTTGTCATTTCGCATTTGCCTCGACTGAATCAGCATCCTTGATGCGATTCGCTTCGCCAGTAATGGTTGCCTTTGCGTCAGTGATTGCAAGCTGGACGTTTTCAGGGTTGGCAAGGTAGACGATCGGGTAAGGCATTGCTTCCTGCGAAATTTCCAGTTGAGGCAGTTGTGTGGGATCCTCGCCGTGATTCGGGATGGCGACGATCCACTGCCGGTCCTTGCCTAGAATCTGACTTCGCAGGACTCTGGCAAAGTTTGGGTTGATTCCAAGTTCACGAGACCCAATCAGGTCATCACCAATCTTTCGTATCACAGGTTCCAGTTTATCACCAGCTAAATCAAATGCTTTGCGTGCTTGGTCGCTATTCCAAACCTCTTTCCATGAATCCTTGAGTCGCTGATTGTCGACCAAGGACTCTTTTAATATCTGTCGAACCAGTATCTGTGCTTCTGGGTCGTTGGCTATCACGATCGCAACATCGGTTAATTCTTTTCGAACTTTCGGGTTGGCAGCTACATCAGCGACGATTCTTTGGATGCTTGTTACGATGTCATCCATCCGCTCCTCAAAAACCGGGACCGCTTCATCCTCGACGAACCGTGTCCATTCTTCTCGCACAAGATCCTTGCGTGGAACGAGAGGAAGTCCGTCATAAGCCGCTCGCCAGCCAAACGACCAGATCGATGCGCGGTCCCATAGTTCACGGCCAATCTCCTCAGCGGTAGGTTCCCCATGTTTTCTGACAATGGGAACAATCTCTCGGCGGGCGAGGGGAACAAGTCGTTGGCTAACCACCTCGTCGTTCCAGCGGTCACCCAACGCTTCAATTTCGCTGCGATGTCTTTGAACCGAAAGCCGAAGTTCCGTTTCAATGATGGGCAGCGACCGTTTCAAGCTGTCTTGTACTAATGGCACAAAAGCATTGGACAATTCCTCGCCATGCTGCTTCATCGTGGTCGCTAATCGTTCTTGGATCTTTGCCCGTGTTGCGGGTGGAAGCATGGTCGCGATCACATCCTCCAGTCGGCCGCGGTTACGGTACAGCATGAAACGACAGTCGGTTGCCTCAATCTGAGAAGAATGCCAGTTCAAAATGGCGGATGAATAGGTGTTGCCGGATTTGGCAGAGGTGAGGGCAAGCGACTGTACAAAGCCAACTTGTAACCACGAGCCATTTCTCTGCTGAAGAAAAACCGGATCATGCAGGCGTAACGAGCCCTTGGGAACGCTCACGGAGACTTCGTTCCGTTTCCCAAGCAGGTAGTTTTTTAGTGACTCGTCGGATCCACTTGCAACTTGTTGCTGCTTGTTTCGTAATCCTGCGACCAGCAGGCTGATTAGAACGACCCACGTGGTGAATCCGATGATTCGTAGAGTCGTTGTTGTCATGCTTCTTGTCTCTTTCTGAGCTCAACGTGGTTGCTGTCCCGAGATGCTCTGTTTCTGATGTCACAAAGGTTTTTAGTGGTTGCGTTAAATGAAATTTGCACGGCTTGATGCATGCTTGTTTCCATGTGCCCTTGTGTTCTACCTTTCAATGCGAAAGAAGAGTAACCGGCCATTTCTGCGAGCAAGGCAGTTCAATGGACCTGCTGGATAGGCTGGTTCACTGTGTTGAGGGGGCGCGAACTGAGTTGGCTTTGTTTGGGTCGATGGTATCAGTGTCTCTGCGTGGAGCGTATCCGCGGTTGTTTTTTACGATTGTTGGTTACGGGCATCGGCTGGAAATGATGGTTTGTATCAACGCTGTAAATTGTAGGCATCGCTGGCCAAGTCGCACGTCATAATGCTGGTGGCAGCGGCAGTGCAAATAGGTGCGGTAACGGAATGTATCACGCTCTGGTTTGATTTCGAAACATCCGAAAGAACCATTCGGGTGACCCGTGCCTCAATTGGTCGACGATCACGGCGACAATAATGATGCAGCCGATGATAATATGGGTGTAGGTATTCGGGATGGACAGTTGGCTACAACCGCTGCGAATTACAGTGATGATCAGTGCGCCGACCATGGTGCCAAAAATTGATCCACGGCCACCGCTGAGGCTTCCACCCCCAAGGACCACCGCGGCGATGATTTCCAATTCCTTTCCGGTTCCATCGCTGGGGTTTCCGTTCTTTACATCTGCAAAGTAAAGTAGTCCACCGATTGCCACAAAGAAGCCCGCGATGGTGTAAACAGCGATCACTGTTCCTGCCACATTGATGCCGCAAAGACGGGCAGTTGATTCACTGGACCCGATCGCGAAGACGTTCCGGCCGAAAACGGTGTAATGCATCATGGTAGCAACACCAACGCCCAAGATGGTTGCGACTAAAACGCTCGTGGGTATCTTGGGAATCAGATATCGTTCGCTGTCGCTGCCTGTGTAACAGAGGCTTAGCCAGTCGGGGATGTTTTCCTTGGGTGCGTACACCGTAGATTCGCCGGATATGATTTGACCGATTCCCAGAAAGATGGTCATGGTGCCGAGGGTTACGATGAAAGGCACTACTTTGGTAGCGCTAATCATGACCCCATTGGCAAATCCACATAGACAGCCAGTGAGCAACATGAGCATTAACGCATTGATGATTGGATCACCTGCTTTTAAGCTCAGTGCCAACGCCGTACCAGAAAGTGTCAGGGCTGTCCCGGCGGAGAGATCAATGCCACCTGAGATGATGATCAATGTCATGCCGAACGCGGGCACCGCGATCAAGGCCGCACTGCCGCTGGTCACGCGAAGGTTGTACCCCGACATGAAGTTGCCTGCACCCCAAATGCTGTCCGCGATCGTGAACAAGAGCATGATGACAAACAACGCGACCAGTGGTCCGAGTTGCCAGAGTAACTTTTTCACCATGAGAAATTGTATGTTTTAAACTTGGGGATTTAGATTTATCAGGGGAGATTCTTAAAGTGCCATGGCGGTGGCCATGACTTCGTCTTCAGTCCACTCGTCAGCGTCGCGGATGGCACGCATTTCACCACGCGACATCACGCCGACGCGGTCACAGACTGCGAGGAGTTCAGGTAGATAGGAACTCACGAATACCACGGTTTTGCCCTCCGCTGCCAAGGTTCCCATCAGGCGATAAATTTCAGCTTTGGTGCCGACATCGATTCCCTTGGTGGGCTCGTCCATGAGCAGGATTTCTGACTCTTGATGCAGGATTCGGGCAATCGCAACTTTTTGCTGGTTACCGCCGGAAAGTTCAGACACTCGCTGATGGCCGGAGTGCGATTTCACTTCGACTTGTTGCAGTAACTCCTGAGCTGCCTTATTTCTCGCTCGCAGATTGATGAACCCCCAACGGGTGTACTTGCCCATGTCGCCCAGGGTTGTATTTTCGATCAGAGATAAATCCTGCGTCAGGCCTTCCTGTTTGCGGTCTTCAGATAACATTCCAAAGCCTGCCCGCATTTTTGATCTTACTGAATGCTGGACTCTTGAATTATCGACCAGGATGTCTCCTGCAGTGATATGGTCGAGTCCAAAAATAGTTCGCAATAGTTCTGTGCGTCCCGCACCCACTAAACCTGAAATGCCAAAGATTTCGCCGCGACGCAGGTCAAAGGTGATTTCGTTGGTAACTGAATCACCCCGAAGTCGGTCAATGCTTACCCACGGATCGCCCGGTTCATGGGGAACGCTGGGGAACAAGTCATTGACATCTCTACCAACCATCAGCGACACAATTCGGTCGTCGTTGACATGGTGAATACGTCCTTCGCCTACGTTCTCGCCATCGCGTAGGACACTGTAGGCATCTGCCACCGCACGAACTTCTTCAAGAAAGTGGCTGATGTAAACCAGCCCCATGCCTTGGCGTTTCAGTCGGTCAATGATTTCGAACAGGCGTTGTACATCTTTCTGGGGCAGTGAACTGGTTGGTTCATCGAACAGAATGATATTCGCTTTGCTGATCAAAGCCCGCGAGATTTCGAGCAATTGTTGGGTTGCGACCGATTGCTCTCCTACGATAGCGGTAGGGCTGAGGGAGTTCAGTCCGACCATGTTCAGCGCTTCCTGAACTCGCTCGCGTTGTTTGGATCGAAAAAGAAAGCCTGCACCAACATTGGAGTGCCCAAGCAGCAGATTGTCTTCAACGCTGAGGTCGGGTGCCAGATTCAATTCCTGATAAATCATTGCCACTCCGGCAGCTCTCGCGTCCTGAGGGCCTCGGGGGCGATAAGGTTTATTGTTGATCGACATCGTGCCAGCGTCGGCGCGATGAGCACCGCTAAGCACTTTGAGTAATGTGCTCTTGCCAGCACCGTTCTCGCCAATCAAAGCGAGAACCTCTCCGCTTTGAACAGAAAGTGACACGGAGTTCAAAGCGCGGGTGGGGCCGAAGCTCTTGCAGATTGAGTTCATCGTCAGCAAGCAGCCCGACAATAATGCGGCCTCCACTGGAGGCCGGTATGGGTTCGTGTTGCTACCGTTTTCAGCTGGCGCGGCACTGATGCCGTCATTCCCATTGTTCGACGTCATGTTCGAACACGCCTATTCCAGAATCGAAGGTTTGAGCAGACGCAATGATTCCTCATCGTTCATGTTTTCTGGTGTAGCAACGTACTCACCGGTTGAAATGAACGGCTCTGCTTTTTCACCATTGATCGAACCGACAATCGTCTTGACCGCCTGATAGCCCATCTGGACCGGGTCTTGGATAATGATCCCGCTACAGGAACCATCAGTAAGTGCTTCTGTCAGAGCGTCGCTTGGGTCAAACGCAATCAGTTTGACCTTCTTGTTCAAGCCCGCGTTCCTCAGTGACTCGAGCGTACCATTGGCATTGGGCTCACAGACCGCGAAGATTCCGGCAAGGTCATCGCCGTAGGTTTGCAAGAGCTGATCGACTTTTTCTTTTGAGGAAGTCGTGTTGTCGCCACCTCGTTGGTCTGAAGAAACGACCTTGATGTTCGGATAATCCTCGAGGCCGTCAAGAAAACCCTGCTCACGTTGTTCTGTGCTTTCACTGCCGGCAATGTAACGCAGCAGGATCACATTCCCTTTGTCACCAATCGCGGTAGCCATCTGCTTGGCAGCCATCTGACCACCTTTGTAATTGTCGGTGGCCACATAGCTGACGATCTCGGGGCCTTCATCGAGTCCACTGTCAAAGATCACCACAGGGATTCCTTCACCAATTGATTCGTCGACTGCATCCACCAAGCCACCCTTCTGGTTGGGGGCAAGGACAATGCCATCGACTTGCATGGTGATCATGTTTTTGACCACTTCAATTTGGCTGCCTGTATCACTTTCAACAACAGGACCACGCCAAATGATCTCGATGTTTCCCAATTCATCCGCAGCCTTTTGTGCGCCAAAATGAACGGACTTCCAGAATTCGTGACTGGTGCCTTTCGGGATGACTGCGATCCGCAGCGATTTTGTTTCCTGTGCACCACCACCGCTGTTGGTCGCGATGGGTTCAGCCGAGGGGCCGCATCCAATCACAAACGCAACCAGGATTAAACCTAAAACAAAAACGTTCGCCTGCAGAAATCGATACACCGTTTGGGTACTCCATCCAAGAAATCCGGAATTGCAACGCCCACAGTGTAACGATTTGCTGACTCGCAAGGGTCCCCGTCCTATATTTCCCGCTCGAAATGGGCGCTTTGGAATAGTTAAGATGGATGTGAACGGCGGTGCCGATTGGATCAGGTGTTTCCTACGCACAAGTCTGGCCATCAGCCAGCGTGAGCCGTACGAAGGGCTGGATTCAACAAGTCTGTGAATCAGAGTTGTTAGAATTGTGCATGGCGTCCAGCTTTGACTGGAACTGCTGCTGTAACGCTTGGTAGGTAGGTCTGGCATCTCCTTTGCCAATCGCGTTTTCGTTTACGCTGTTGGCGAACCATAAGCCGCCATCTGTCCCCATCAGCAAGACTTCATCAGCTTCAAGCATGTCTGTTGTGGTGATCTGAGAAGTAGCCCAGTCAATCTGAATCTCTCGTGCGATTTGTTCAACGAAGGCTTGAGTGATACCCCGCAGGACTCGGTCTCTTGGAGGAGACAAGATTTTTTCAGCTTTGACGATTGCGATATTTGAGATGCTTGTTTCGGTGATGGTGCCGTCGTTATCAATGAGCACGCCTGAGGCACTTGGGGCTATCTGTCGTGCTACTTGATCTGCCAAATGGTAGTGCAGTCGCGATCGGGCTTTGATTGTTCTCGGCCAGCATTGAGGGGAGGGCTGTTGGATGTCAGTGACTACCAACGCCTGACCAAGTTCTTGTCTCCGTTGAATGTGATTCAAATCGAGGCGATTGATGTGCATTCCAAACGTTGCCGGTTCAGCTTGCGCCGTCCCTGGGGTGGCAAATAGTGTGATCCCCAGTTCGCCTTCTAAATCGAGAGTCTGCTGATTTCGTGACAGCAATTCCCACAGCAAGGCGTCGATATCAGCCAAGCGGGGGAGGCCATCAATGCCCATTTGTGAGGTGCTGTGTTGCCAGCGATCTAAATGAGGCTCAAGTTCAAAGATTGCTTGACCATAGGTTCGCAAGCGTTCGACGGCGGTAACGCCCTGCCGAAAGCCTCCATCGTCAACACTGATTACCATTTGATTCTGGGGCACCCACTCGCCCCCCAGAAAACCAATGGTGATCAAATCAGTGGATTCACCGGATTTCGGTGTCGTTGATTTCGGTGTCGTTGGTGTCATTGATCAAGTCAGCCATGATGTTGGCAGCGTGTCGGGACTTGGTGTAGTAGTCCAATTCGTCGTGGCGTAGGCCTATGTAAGATGAGTAGTCGCGAGCAACAACGGGAAGTTCGGAACCGTCAGCACGAGGAGCGAACGAGCGTGGTCCGGTGTAACCCAGTGCCACTCGTCCGCGAACCTTATTGAGTAGCCAGTATCGTTTCAGCACCGCATCGCGTCGATTGTACAGCAGTGCCAATCGATCAAGGTTTTTGGTTGCCATTGCATGATAGCCCTTTTCCGATAACCAATTGCTGTCGATCGCTGGAGCGACCAAGCCGACATCGACAGTAGCACCGGTTGTGGGCGACCCCGGAAGAAGACGTCCTCCCAGTTTACCTCCGGCAAGAGAATGCAGTGCCCCCGTGATGACTCGACTGCCAAAGCTGAAGCCGATCATCTTGGTTGATTCGGCTTGCTCTACCTGTTGTCGAAGCAACCAAGCGAGGTAGAGCCCTTGCGCGTCGGTGCGAGATGCTTTGCGTCTGGCGTCATGCATTAGCACTCCCTGCTTAGTGCTGGGCCAACTGAAAATCACCCAGTCCATGGGGCGTTTCTCATTGCAGCGAACGATGTTTCGGTAGACAGAGAAACTACGATTCACAACCTTGTTTGAGGCCATGCGATTTCCGTGCACGTAAACGACAACCTGACGTTCCGGTGTCAGTGATCCCAAATACTCGTCAAGAGTTGCCGGTGATGCTTTGCCTTGGTTGTCCAAGCGGTGAACGCGCAATTGTGGTGAGTCCAGATCAACGTTACGGATGGAGCTGGTCAGCGAGCGGGTGCTGATCATCCAAAATCTGTCCGCTACATTCGGGATATTCGTCAGACTGATTTGTTCCCGGGCAGTTTTGATCGCGGCGTCGGTGGTGCCTTCTGTCAGCTCTGGCAGTGAAACTTGGTGAATTAAGGGTTCCGCGTTGGGCAGCAGTGAGCTGATTTGCTTGGGTGCTGGATTTTGTGGTCCCGACCATGGAAACAGTTCTTCAGCGGTGGTTTGGCGAGATACGCAAAGAGAAACCAGGGCCGCGGCAAATGCGGCGGCGGGCTGTTTTCGAGTGTGTTGGGAAGGCTTCATGGGGAACAACAGGTCGGCGGATCTTGTTGGAAGTTCACTTCAGTCACCACATTGTTGCAGAAAAAAAACAATGTTGCGTTTGCACATCATTGTCTGTGGCCTAATTTTCAGTGGTCTTACCTTTGAGACTGCCGAATACGCTCGCTATGCATATGAAGGAAGATAACATGAACACTCGCATTTGCTCGGTCATCGCGGTTATGACGCTCGTGACCTTTAGTTCCGGATGCACCGGAGTTAAGAACTTTCTGTTCGGTCGTGGCGCCCGATGCGGACTCTGCAGTGGTGGCACAGTCGGACCCCAGTTTGGAAATACAATGCAGGCTCCTAACCCAGGAACCTGCCAGCAACCTGCCGCTGGATGCAACGGTCAGGTTTATGCGGCCCAGCCTTGTGGCGGTTGCGGAGCAACGGCACCAAATAATTGTGGCTGTGGAACTTACGGGGTCGCTGATCCCTACCAATCTGGTCAGGTCATTCCGCAAAATGGCCAAATCATGGGAGGCACGGGCGTTCCTATGCAAACCGACAGTTTCAATGCACGTAAATTTGATACCGATGGAAGCAGAATCCTGTGGGAAGAGTCCGCTGGCGACAACTCGCTGTAGAACTCTCTCGGGGATTGACCCATCTGTTGGACCTGTTCAGCGCCAGTTCGTTAAACTGGCTTTACCGTAGCGAGCGACGGTCGGAGCAAAATTGCCCAGGGCATTGCTTTGCTTCGACCGTTCTGTTTTTATTTCACCCCGTACTTTGGTGCACGGATATGAGAGTTCGGATGAATGTGTTGGGTTCCAATGGACTGCTGAACCGCCGGCATGCATTGTTGGGTGGTTTGACCTCGCTTGGGATGTGCGGGTTGCCGGCGGTGAATGCTCAGGATCAGTCCGATGAAAAATCAGAAGAGGCCGGTGGTACACGCCTGACCTATGAAACCCCACAGGTGCAGAACTGGCGAATCGGCCTCGTACTGAAGACGCCAGTGACCTGTACTGATGTTTTTGCCACGTTTCCAGTGCCAATGAATTGGCCAGAGCAAAAGGTAACGGTTACAGGACGCACGATCGATCCGCAGGTCACGGGTTGGGATACTCGTGAACTGAGCGGCGGCGTGAAGCAGGTGATGCTGAAAATGGCACGTGTGCCCGCTGGCTCCACCGTGGAAATGACCTTCAATATTGCCATCGAGCGATCACGTATTCTTGGGCCAACTCAAACCGAGGATCTCGTGATCCCGGCCAAGATCGGGCGAGATTTGCGTTTCTTTCTTTCCAATAGTCCTTATATTGACAGTAGTAATGCTCGTATCAAGGCAGCGTGGAGGGGACTTGCTGCAGAAGAGGTCCCTAATGCATGGGCCCGTGTTGAGCAGATCTATGATTTTGTCCGCGACAAAGTCAAGTATGTTGAAGGGTCACTGAAGAATGCTTCGCAGGCTTTACGAGAGGGCCACGGTGACTGCGAAGAAATGACAAGCCTGTTTGTAGCATTGTGCAGAAACGCGAAAATCCCCGCTCGCATGGTCTGGATTCCAGAACACTGTTATCCCGAGTTCTATCTTGAGGATGCTTCCGGCACAGGACACTGGTTCCCGTGCCAGGCCGCAGGCACACGACAATTCGGGCGGATGGATGAATACCGCCCCGTGTTGCAGAAAGGAGATCGCTTCAAGGTTCCGGAAAAACGCACGACCACTCGCTACGTGAGCGAGTTTTTCAAGTGCGATAAAAAGGGTAAGAGTGACCCGGATCCGAACTTCATACGTGAACTGATTGACGTTTGATCAATCCAGCAGCATGTCTGACCGGTGTTTCAGCCGTATCATTCGCCACTTGAAAATTTGTTCATGGTAATCGAGAGTCGCCACTTGAGGATTTTCGGTGGCTATTTTGGATGTCCATTTTCCTTCGTTTCACTTTTGGAATTGTCTGGGTTTGCTTTGGAAGCTTCATCGTCTTTTGCTTCCGGATCGTTTTCCTGTTCCTTATTTTCAGAGTCTTTTTCTTGCGACTCTTCCTTTTGTAGCGTGGGGTCCTCCAGAGTTGCCAGTTCCACCTGCAGCATAATTTCTTCGCCTTTCCGGTAGATTTTCAAGTCTTGGATCGAGCCTACAGGTTTGCGTTCAACGATTTCCTGAAAGCTATTTGGGTCGCTGACTTTCTCGCCAGCAAATTCAAGAATCACGTCCAGCGGTTTAACTCCAGCTTTTTCAGCAGCAGAATCTTTTGTGACTTGGTAAGCGAGAACGCCCAATCCGACAGGTAGTTTAAACTTGCCTGCGATTTTTGGGTTAAGTTCGGCCATGCGAATGCCAATGGCAGCGCGACGTACTTTGTTGTGTGCCGCCAGTTCATCTGCAATCCACTTGGCCTGGTTGATCGGGATGGCAAAACCAATTCCCTGGTAAGAGCCGGTGCGCGAGGCAATGGCGGTGCTGATTGCGATTGCACGCCCATCCAGATCGACGAGCGGTCCGCCAGAATTACCCGGGTTGATCGCAGCATCTGTTTGCAGCAGGCGACCGCGACTGATACGCCGTAACGCTCGATCTTTGGCGCTGATGATGCCCGCGCTGACGGTTGCTTCCAGACGGAACGGACTTCCAATTGCTAATACCCAATCGCCAATTTCAAGCGCGTCCGAATTGCCCAGTTCGACAGCGGGGAAGCCTCCTTTGCGTTTGATATTGAGGGTCGCTACGTCGCTATCGACATCACCACGTACGGCCGTGGCTTCCACCTCGGTTTCATCAGCCAGCTTTACCACCACCCTTTTGGCGCCGGTGATGACGTGGTTGTTGGTAATGATCATTCCATCCTTGGAGACAATCACGCCACTTCCGACTCCCGTCAGTTGGTTTTCGTCAGGCTCCGGGCGTTCATCAGGTTCGTCGCCACCTTGAAGGGGGTTGGTGGGCGCCGCTGGCGGATTTTGATTCGCCATCACAGTGACTTGGCCATAGGAAAGAATGGTTACCGTTGCGGGAGTCGCTTTGCGTGCCGCGTTGCGAAACGCTCGTGATAGCGCACGGGGGCCAACCAATAACTCCAGTTCCGTGAGGTCAAGATCGGTGATGTCGATCTTTGTCTTGCCAGCTGACGATTGGTTCACATCAACGTCTGAACGGGGGGGCAACTGCTCACTGACGGGCGTGCTGCCCACGTCAGCGTCATCCGCTGAGACAACATTCATGCCAGCTACAGTCATCAGCATGAAGACGCAGAAACCGATCAGACTGGGCGTTTGAGAGCAGCCCGGCAACAAGCGATGCTCAGACCAGTCACTCGATATTCCCATGGAAATTGTGACATTTTTCGAGGATCTCTTGCCGCAAACGTTGTACATGCTGAATCCCGTGGTCGTGTTTTTTCGGTGAATGCGAGAGATCATCTACAGAGAAGCTTCAAATCGAATCGCCTTTTCTTGTCTCATGCAATATAACGAGCATTCAAGGCCTTGTATGGTCTGTCTTCCTCGAATCCGCCGCGAACACATGTACATTCCGAGCCTGTTGGTCAAGAAACGAGAGGGTCAGGCTCTGACCGATCAGGAAATCCATTTCTTAATCGATGGGTTTTGTAATGGAGACGTCGAGGATTATCAGATGTCAGCTTTCGCGATGGCTGTCTGTCTGCGCGGCATGAATCGGCGGGAAACCACAGCTTTGACTCAGGCGATGTTGGATAGTGGTGACCGGTTGCCTCGGAATCAGACTAATCCTGAGCGTCTGCGGGTGGACAAGCATAGTACTGGAGGGCTGGGGGATAAGACATCCATGGTTTTAGCCCCTACCTTGGCTGCGTGTGGATTTGATGTTCCCAGGATCAGTGGTCGCGGCCTGGGGATCAGTGGAGGGACACTCGATAAGCTGGAGTCGATACCTGGATTTACCATCGATTTGTCACCCTCGAAATCTGCAGAAGTGCTGTCAGATGCAGGGGTATTTATCAAGTCCGCAAGTGATCGAATTGCCCCTGCTGATCGGAAACTCTATGCCCTGCGAGATGTGACAGGAACTGTTGAATCCATTCCTCTGATTACAGCGAGCATTCTTTGTAAAAAGTTGGCGGAAGATCTGGATGCGCTAGTGATGGATGTCAAAGTTGGTGCGGGTGGATTCATGAAGGAACTGGATGCTGCACATGACTTGGCTGACACGCTGGTAGGAGTTGGACGTGATGCGGGGTTACCGACGTCGGTTCTGCTAACCGATATGGATCAACCTCTCGGGCGAGCCGTGGGCAACGCGTGTGAGGTCAATGAGGCGGTCGAGGTCTTGCAGGGGCAGCGAGGAAGTGTGCGTGATCTGGCGATTGAGTTGGGCGCAACGCTGCTACTGAAAATGTCAGTGGTCGACGAAGTCGGACTGGCAAAAACGAAGCTCGGGCAAATGATCGATCAGGGATTTGCTTTTGAAAGGTTTGAACGCATGCTTCGCGCACAACAAGGAAAGTGGGAAGGTCCTCTGCCACTCGCTGAATCACACGTGATCACTGCTGAGAGTACTGGTTGGATCGCAAGGTATGACTGTCGGGCCTTGGGGCGGGCGGTTGTTTCCATGGGCGGTGGACGTCGAAAAAAAGGAGATCAAATTGATCATGCGGTCGGCTTGAACGTACATCGACGTATCGGTGATCCAGTTGAAAAAGGTGATCCGCTGCTAACGCTTTATTGTGCTCGGCATCGAGTCAGCGAGTATGTTGGGCTGCTGCAGTGTGCAGTCGATGTGGTTGAAGCTCCTGTTGCAGCGAGGCCGCTGGTGCTGCACAGACAAATTGCGGATGTTTAGATTTAGTGCAATAAACAACAATGAATCATCGATGCATTTTTGAACTTCGATGATCGCAAGGCTTTGGCAGGAATCACGCAGAAGTCACGCAGACGTATCGCGTTTGCTCCCTCGTTCCCCTTACGGATGATTGCATGTCCAAGTTGAGTGACCGAAGAATCGAACAGCTTGCTCTTTCTGCTGTGGACGCATGCGGACGAGCCTACGCTCCTTACAGTCAATTTGAAGTAGGGGCTGCGATCCTGATGCAGGATGGTCAAGTGATTGCCGGGTGCAATGTGGAAAACGCAAGTTATGGCTTGTCGATATGTGCTGAGAGAGCCGCTGCAGCGGCAGCTGTTTCCGCTGGCTATCGCAAATGGCGAGGTGTGGCAATTGCAAGTGTTGGTGGAGTTCCCCCGTGTGGAGCTTGTCGTCAATTTCTCGCCGAGTTCGGGATCGATACGCCTATCATTCTCGTTAACCTGATCGACGGAGCACGCAGCGTCTGCAACCTGTCTGAGCTGTTGCCCCGCTCCTTTGACGCTGGTGATTTGCCGGAGCCAGCGTGATCCCATGATCGGCAGCGAAAGTATCGGATAACAGACAACAGCAGGGAATGCTTGTGGATATCGGTTTGATGTTTGACCATCGAGAAGCTTAGTTGTCGCTGAGTTCACTCCGCTTGTTCGCAATCAGCGATAGTGAGACGCGTTGGGGTTTCACGAATTTATCCACGCTCTGTTTCATCAACACATCCTGCATCGTCTTCATTTCAATGCTTGAGTCAATCTGCTACCGGATCTCCAGTGTCGGCATGACATCAACAGTTCGGCAGAATTCAATATCATGTGAGGCTATTGCTGCATTGGTTTCAGGTGGGGTGTTTTGAATGTCACTGCCTGCCAGTGCTTGCACGTATTTCCATGCAGGAACAGACGGTTGCTTGGTGTCGGTACTGGCAAAAATCAGTTCCTGCTGCAGTATCAGGTCTTTGTCATTCCAGAAATCCTGATTGGCTTGCCAGACGCGTTTTGCATTTAAAATTCCAACCAGGCCTTGAGCCCCAGGTTGCAGGTGTGGAATTTCCTGTTCGGTGTACACATCAATGCGGGAAATGAAAATGCTGTAAACGCTCTTGAAATCGGTTAGGCTGGATTTTCATTGGGCTCCTCGCCAAACCCCCTCACGAGCCTGTGTGTATTGGTCTGGTGTGACACTCGATGTCACATTGAGTGTCACGCCTGCTGCCGTCAGTTCCTCCAAAGCACCAATGCCTAGCGGTGTAGCCGGAATTTTGATCATTCGGTTGGAGTGGCCTTGGGGGTAGTGTTTACCGCGTTCGGTGCTTCGTTGTGGCATTCATCATGCTAATCCGCGGAGTCACTCGGAATGAGAGTTCCGAACGGCATGGAAAACAAAGCCTCCTGGCAGAACGGTTTTGCGGTTGATCTGTGCGCCATCAATGGAAATTGGATCAATCCTGCTGATCGTCCATCCAGTGTCTCGCAGGTCCTGTTTGCACTCTCGCTTTGAAAAGCGGTGCATGAACATGCTTTGCAGTCCTCGATAGGCGTAAGTGCAGTCACCGAACTCACTATTTCGATCTCGGGTCGCATTCCACCATGATCGGGCGAGTTGTCGTATTCCCTGATGCTCTCTCAGGGCAGCCCAGCGATGGTGGACGTGCAGGATAAAGGTCCCACCGGGACGTACCAGTTTGAAGAGGGTATTAAGCATGGATCGCCGATTGGATCGCCCGTGGATCATTCCCATGGTGCTGAACAGGCAGACGGCATGATCCACGCTTTGTTCGGAAAAACAGCCCAATTCGACCAGATTTGCCTGAACGGGAAATATTGTGCCAGCGGTGCAACCGGCCCTGAATTTGCCATTCATGATTTCGAGCATGGCGCGACTGAGGTCGACCCCGATCACGTCATAGCCACGTTCTGCAAGTGGCAAAGCGGTTCGGCCGCTGCCGCATCCGAGGTCGAGAATGACCTCAGATCGGGGGTGATTTGGCCCCGGGAGAGTCTCTCTCAGGATTTGCTGATCGAGTCCGCATAGCGGCGTATCCGCCACAAAAGCGTCGTAATGGTCGGCTATTGACCGCTGATGGACATATTCCCAAGTGCCGGGAGCAACCCCTCGGGGCCGTCGCCATTGTGGAATTCTGGTCTCATGGGGCCTGTATGACGTCGTCTTGGCTTCGGAAACTTGTTCCGGATCGACGCTGCTGGCAGGCTGTTGACGCGGGGGCTGGTTCATTTCGAGTTTGCATTCCTATAATCCGCCTCACGGAGTGGGGGAACGAAGGTTGCCACTCCACCACGAATTCAACCATGTGGTTTCACCACCGCTGTTGATTTCACCACGATTGTTGTTGAGGTGCCACCACTGTGGCAAGGCATTGGTGATTCGTGTCATGTGGCTGAGGTCACTGGCAAGTGCGATTGGGGATCGATCTGTAGCGACGTCCACGGCGTTTGCTGCACGATGACGTTATAAAGCGGCTCCAACACCCATGCGGACATCATCAACAATTGTTCCATTCTGAATGTTAGAAGAAATACCCGGCGTGCTGAGTGTTTCTTGTTGCTCATTTTCCACACGTAACCCTCAACACAAAAGCCTTAACAGCAAAAGGAAACAACAATCATGATCAAGGTCGGTATCAATGGTTTCGGTCGCATCGGCCGCATGGTTTTTCGAGCATCAGTAGCTCGCGACGATATGGAAGTTGTAGCAATCAACGACTTGTTGGAAGTTGATTATTTGGCTTACATGCTCAAGTACGACTCCGTTCATGGTCGCTTCCAAGGCGAAGTTTCCACCCAAGATGGCAAGTTGATTGTCAATGGTAAGGAAATCCGCGTCACTGCTGAGACAGATCCTTCGAAATTGGCATGGGGTGATGTGGGGGCTGATGTCGTCGTTGAGTCGACTGGCATCTTCTTGACGTCCGAGTCTGCACAAGGGCACATCGATGCTGGTGCGAAGAAAGTTGTCATGTCGGCACCATCCAAGGACGACACTCGCATGTTCGTCATGGGGGTTAACGATGACTCCTACGACGGGGAAGTCTTTGTCTCCAATGCTTCGTGTACTACAAATTGTCTTGCTCCGATCGCCAAGGTGCTCAACGACAACTTCGGAATCAAGCGTGGTTTGATGACGACCGTTCATGCAGCAACGGCCACCCAGAAAACTGTCGACGGTCCATCCAAGAAAGATTGGCGTGGCGGACGCGGTATTCTCGAGAACATCATTCCTTCCAGCACTGGTGCTGCGAAAGCTGTTGGAAAAGTCATTCCCGAGCTCAACGGCAAGTTGACTGGAATGGCTTTCCGAGTACCAACTTCTGATGTTTCAGCTGTTGACCTCACGGTCGAACTGGACAAAGAGGCGACATACGAAGAGATCTGCAAGGTCATGAAGGATACGTCCGAAGGCAGCATGAAGGGCGTTCTTGGTTACACCGAAGATAAGGTCGTGGCGACTGACTTCCGCGGTGAGTCTTGCACCTCCGTGTTCGATGCCGGTGCCGGAATTCAGCTTGACGGTACTTTCGTCAAAGTGGTTGCCTGGTACGACAATGAGTGGGGCTACTCGAACAAGGTTCTCGATTTGGTCGCTCGCATCTCGTAAGTGACTGCAGGTTCACAAGCTGTCAGGCTGTGTAACGTCATATTGCTCACGATGCAAAACGCTCGTGATATGAAAATGAAGCCCGTCGGGATTGATTCTCGTCGGGTTTTTTTGTGGCCTCAACTCGGCCCTGGCAAGGTTGACTGCCGCAGAGAAGCGTTGCGGAATGTGAGTCATTCCAATGCATTTCCGAGCTACCGGTTTTTCCCGTCGCTGCAGGCTGATCTCAGCTGGCTTGGTCGAGGCGGACTGTGCTTTTTCTTAGAACGGCTCATCCGCCTGTTTTGAAGCTCACTGTGACGGGATTGCGTCCTGGAAACAGCAACGATAACCGCAATCCAGTCAGTCTTGCTGCTGTGCAAGCTGGTGGATTCCTGGGCGGTGTCCGTTCAGGAATTAGTCCTGCGTTTCATTGTTCTCAGGGCCGTTGTCCTCAGGACCGTTGTCCTCAGGACCGCCTGGGTTCGTTTCTGTTGGGGCAGTGCCCGAATCAGACGCTTCTGTTCCAGTGGACGCACTGCCCTCTGTAACCGCAGCAGTCTCGCCATCAGTTTGTGCCGCTGCGGCGGTTTCTTCTTCGGAAACTTCTTCAGCCGGAACACGCACAACAGCGATCAGATTATCGCCTTCGTCAACATTCATGATTCGCACACCTTGGGTGTTGCGTCCGATGACATTGATGTCTGCGGCCTTGATGCGTTGCAGTTTGCCTTTGCCCGTCATCATGAAGATTTCGTCTTCGTCATTGACGCGTGCGATACCGATCACTTGGCCGTTTCGGTCGCTGGTGCGGATGTCCCGGAGCCCTTTTCCACCGCGTTTCTGGGTTCGGTATCGGGCGCTGGAAGACAGTTCCTCGTCTCCTTCGCTGTCACTTTCTCCGGTGTCCGAAGCGGATGCGTTGGGGCCGAACTTGGTTCGTTTTCCGTATCCATTTTCGCAGATGGTAAGCAATGAATCACTTGGATCTGCAACAACCATTCCGACCACATGGTCATCGCCCACAAGGGTGATGCCTTTGACCCCGGAGGTATTCCGGCCCATTGGGCGGGCATCCGATTCGCGGAAGCGAATGGCCATGCCTTGAGCCGTCACCAGCACAACTTCGTCGCCGGGGCCGATCACAGCTGCATCAACCAGTTCGTCGCCTTCACGCAGTTTGATGGCGATGATGCCACCACGTTTCGGGCGACTGTATTGTTCCAGTGGCGTCTTTTTGACAAGGCCGCTGCGAGTCGCCATCACGACGTAATAGCCTTCCTGATCAAAATTTCTGACCGCCAGGCATTCGGCAATGCGTTCTTCTTTTTCAAGATTTAGCAGGTTGACGATAGCCCGCCCACGACTGTCCCGCGGTAATTGCGGCAGGTCGTAGACCTTTTGCCATCGCACTTTGCCTGCCGTCGTCAGGAACAGCAAATAAGCGTGAGTGCTTGCGACGAACAGGTGTTCGATTGGGTCAGCGTCGTCGGTCTTTGCTCCTTTGAGTCCTTTACCGCCACGTTTTTGTGTGTTGTAAACACTGGAGGCCGTACGTTTGATGTACCCGGAGTGACTGATGGATACCACCATCGTCTCTTCGGTGATCAGGTCCTCGATGTTGATGTTACCGAGTTCCATTTGGGAAATCTCGGTCCGGCGGGCATCGCCGAATTTGCGTTTGATCTCTTCCAGGTCATCTTTGATAATCTGGTAGATCCGGGTCTGATTGCCAAGAATATCTAGGTAATCCGAGATCTCAGCCAGTAACTCTTGGTGCTCCTTGGACAGTTTTTCCTGCTCCAGGTTGACCAATTGTCCGAGCCGCATCCGCAGGATTTCATCGGTTTGCACGCTTGTTAGCGTGTATCCCGAGGCTTCGCCGCGTTCCAATACGAATTGCTGGAAACCTTCATCACCCAAGGCGCGTTGCATCATGGAGGCGGGGCATTCAATTCCCATCAGCCGCTGTTTGGCCTCGATTTGAGTGCGACTTTCGCGGATGGTCTGGATGATCTTGTCGATGTCTGCCAATGCCAGCAGCAGGCCCTCGACCGTGTGTTTGCGTCGCCTTGCTCGGTTCAGAAGGAATTGTGTTCGGCGACGAATCACATTGAGACGGTGGCGAATGAACTCCGTCAGCATTTCCTTCAAAGTCAGCTCACGTGGTTTCCCGTCGACCAACGCCAGGAAAATCATTGAGAACGTCGTTTGCAGCGGCGAGAACTGGTACAACTGATTGAGTACCACATCGGGATCAGCGTCGCGTTTTAGCTCAATGACCAACCGGACGGGTTCCTTGAGATCGCTCTCATCACGAATGCCCGAAATGCCTTTGATTTTGTCGCCATTGACGAGTTCTGCGATCTTTCTGACCACCCCGTCTCGCGTTTGCTGATAAGGAATTTCGTTCACGATGATTCGTGAGCGGTTGCCCTTCATCTCCTCGATCTGGCATTTGGCCCGCAGCATGATGGTACTGCGGCCCGTGTGATATCCGCGCCAAATTCCTGAACGTCCGCAGATGATGCCACCCGTGGGAAAGTCCGGTCCCGGTACGATTCCAAACAGTTCATCGACAGTCAGGTCCGGATTCTCGATCAAAGCAATGACGGCATCGCAAACCTCAGTTGGGTTGTGAGGCGGAATGCTTGTCGCCATTCCAACCGCAATACCGCCCGAGCCGTTGATCAGCAGGTTGGGGAACTTGCTTGGAAGAACTGTTGGCTCGTTCCGGGCTTCGTCATAAGTTGGGGTGTAATCGACCGTATCCAGCTTGATGTCATCAAGCATGGTTGCGGCAACGGCACTCAATCGCGCCTCGGTATATCGCATCGCCGCAGGTGGAAGTCCGGCGATGCTGCCAAAGTTCCCCTGTTTGTCGATCAGCATCCGCCGCATGTTCCACTCTTGAGCCATCCGAACCAGAGTCGGATAGATCACGCTTTCGCCGTGGGGATGATAGTTACCCGAAGTGTCTCCGGAAATTTTCGCGCACTTGACGCGTTTGCTTCCCGGGCCCAGATTCAGGTCGTTCATTGCGACGAGAATCCTTCTCTGGCTAGGTTTCAAACCGTCGCGCACATCGGGTAACGCTCGGCTGACAATCACGCTCATTGCGTAGGTGAGATAGCTGTCACGGAGCTCGTCTTCGATCGGCAGGTCCACCATCCTCAACGCGCCAGCGCCCGTGCCACCCCCAGAGCCTTCGCTCTCAGCGGTGAGATCCGAACCGTCATCGTTACCGTTTTCGTTGTTGCCTTCGTCTTCTGCCAATGCCCGGATTCCTAAGAAAAGTTGCGTTTCAGGGAGACGCCATAATGGCCGTGAAAAGGAACATAAATTCTAGCGAGTTCCACTCGGCTTAACAACGACCCAAGACTGTTGGGATGTTGCCGCAAACCTATAAATCACCAATACTTGCGGCGGTCACCCTGCGAACTCTTGAACCGCTCCCGTGATTCACTCCACACCCCCCGAGACATTTGATGCCGATCACCATTGAGAGCATCCAGGTTGGCAAGGTTTTGACCGAGGGTAATCCTGCCAGTCGTGATCCCGCCGAACACCAATGGACGACCGGCTTTTATAAGTCACCAGTCGACCATCCGGTTAACATGGGGAGGCTTGGGTTGGATGGGGATTTTGTTGCTGATGCTCGACATCATGGTGGTCGTGATAAGGCCGTGCTGTGTTATGCCGCGGACCACTATCAGGCTTGGAATCAGGAGCTGCCGGATTTGAGGATGGGGCCGGGAGCGTTCGGAGAAAATTTGACGATTCGCGGAGTCGACGAAAAATCGGTTTGCATCGGTGATCAATTTCAAATCGGTCCCTGCCGCATTGAAGTCAGTCAGCCACGGCAGCCATGCTGGAAAATTGCCCGCCGCTGGCAGCTCAGTACTTTGACCAAGCATGTGACGCAGACGGGGCGAACGGGGTGGTACATTCGCGTGCATGAGTCGGGGCAGATTCAGGCAGGGCAGGAAGTCTCGTTACTCGAGCGGCCACACCCGGATTGGAGCATTGCCAAAGCGAATGATGTTTTATTTGGACAAGAGAAAGACCAAACGGCAGTCAGCGAACTGATGAACATGGCTGAATTGGCTGATGCTTGGAAAGCAGACCTGTCCTGAATGTGAGCCGGCAAGCCTCTGCTCGCTAAGCTTGTCATCATAAGCCACAGGATTGGCAGGCCTTGGCTTATACTATTGTTGGTGGAGAGGCGGCAACGTTCTGAGCAATCAATTGTTGGAAATGTTGTTGTCGCCGGGTGGAAATGCTGTTCGTTTTTCTTCCTCAGTGGGTGAGGAAGCAGAGCTTGAAAGTTTGTAGGAAGCGTTTGCAGAAAGCATGAATGGGTGCGACTTACGCATCGATCAGCCGCGAAAGATTATGCCGGCAGTCTTGAAAGTTTGAGATTGCGGCGTTTCTGCCGACGTTCGTTGGGAAACGCTTTTTTCCTAAGTCGTCTGTTATCTTTAATTGAAGAAGTTGCTAATACCATGAGGGTGTTGATGCTCAGGTTCATGATGATCGCCACAGGTTTGGTAGTCATGGTTGCCATGATATTGGTCATGGTTATCGCCTCCGTGCCGCCGTTTGTAACTGCGGACGAACCCGTTACCGATAACGTTCGTGTTGCAGTGGGCAGTCGGGCAGGGGCGTCCAGTTGGCCCAACTGGATGGGGAAGCGGCATGATGGAATCTCCCTCGAGGCAGGCTGGTCGACTGATTGGCCTGAAACGGGCTTGGAAGTGATTTGGGAGCGAGAGATTGGAATTGGTTTCAGTTCGATATCCATTGCCGAGGGACGGCTCTTCTCGATGGGGCACGAGGATGGAAACGAGTCGGTTTTTTGTCTCGATCAACGCACTGGCAAGACCATTTGGTCGCATACCTACCCGTCCGAATTGGTTGATAATCTGTACGAGGGAGGTCCGGGAGCGACACCAACGATCGACGGTGATCGCGTCTACACGGTTGGTAAAGAGGGGCAATTGATCTGTTTTCGTGTGGCCACTGGCGAGATCATCTGGCAACGTGATTTGCAGGCTGATCTGGAAGTCGGTTTGCCCGAATGGGGATTCAATGGCTCGCCGTTCATTCTTGGTGATCAATTGATTCTCGAGGCCGGACGCGTCGTGTCGTTTGATAAGAAATCTGGTGAATTGAATTGGAAAACAGAAAAGCATACCGCTGGTTATGGATCAGCTGTCAGCTTTGATCATCAGAATGCAGGCTTGATCGCAACGCTCGACTCCGATGCACTTCGTCTGGTGCAGGCTGATGATGGGGTAGAGGTTGATGCGTTTCCATGGAAGTCCCCGTTCAGGACCAATTCCACCACGCCCATCGTCCACGATGGAACGATTTATGTTTCCACTGGCTACCAGGTTGGTTGCGGCTTGTTTCGGTTGAAAGATGGCAAGTTGGAACTGGTCTACGATAATCGAAAGATGCGTAACCATTTCAATAACAGCATCCTACATGACGGTTATCTCTATGGTTTTGATGGAAACTCAAACTTTGGAAGAGTCGTGAACCTGACGTGCATGAAACACGATTCCGGCGAGGTCATGTGGACAGAGAGTGGGCTGGGCTGCGGTTCCTTGATGATTGCCGGCGGCAAGTTGGTGATTCTCAGTGATGATGGCCGTTTGGTGATCGCCAAGGCCACTTCGGTGGGATACGACGAGGTTGCTTCGGCAAGCATTCTCGAAGGACGCTGCTGGACCGTGCCGGTCCTGTTTGAGGGGTGCGTGTTTGCGAGGAACGCGACTGGCAAGCTGGTAGCAGTGCAGTTGCCTCACTGAATGCTTTTG
This sequence comes from Rhodopirellula sp., assembly GCA_002690925.1. Lineage (GTDB taxonomy): Bacteria > Planctomycetota > Planctomycetia > Pirellulales > Pirellulaceae > Rubripirellula. The sequence goes on along the minus strand of NZGD01000253.1, from coordinate 7,513 downwards.
GCGAGCCGACTGTTTTGCCCAACTCAAATTCGCGGATTTGAGTTGGTGCACCTGGGGTGACTTGTCTTCACTGACGGGTGGGTTGCTTCAACGCAGTGATGCGATCTGAAGCATGTTGCACGTTTTTTCCGTTAAGATGACGTGCTCTTTCTTTTTGGCAATGGAACTCTTCTGCTCAATTCACCATGACACGACGCACTGACGACCAAATCATTGAAACGATTCGTCTGTACCGCGAGACTCTTCGCGAAACCAAAGCTCTTTATGTGGAAAGCGGGAATTTGGTACGTGGTTCTTATGGTTGGTTGACCGGGGGCGAAGACAGGAATGCTGCTTCCATCGCAGATCAGATGGACGATTTGCATCAGGGGCTGTTGATGAAGGTGTTTGCCGCGGTGGTTCAGGGCATTGACGCGCGTAATATCGGCCAGCGTCAGATGGGCCGCGTGTTGCTCGAGCACATTTGGGGCAAGTCGGTGATGGGAAGTCAGCTTCAAGAGGCTGTTGCTTGGCTGTTGAATGCTTCGAATGATTTTGAGTGGCGAGATCTTGTCAGGCCATTTGCTGAGATTCCCGCGATTCGAGATCGTTGGGGTGAGTTGGAAACGCTGGCGATGCGAATGGCGAATTTACTTGCCTCGGTGGATGGTGATGTCTCGGTAGCCGACAACACGAGTCTGCAATCCATGCAGCGACAGTTTGATGAATTGCGGGGGCACGCGCCAGAGCATTTGGCAAGCGAAAAAGATACGGACAATGCACGTGATGCTCTCGAGTGGTTGCGCGGCGAGGCAAAACGACTGCGTGAAGGGGTTGACGTAACGGCTGCAGAAAAGCCGACACCGATTGCCGGACCCGGTGGGGTTGCCAAGCCCACCACCGGGATGAAAACGAATGTTGGTGCAGTCGAGAAAAAAAAGGCCAAAGAACCCTCGGATGATCGCACTCCGGAGCAGCGTCTGGCGGATGCTCGTCAAAGTCTGGACCGACTCATTGGGCTGGACGCCATCAAGGATCAGATTCAGACGTTGACGAATTTTTTAAAGATGGAGCGGCAACGTGCAGACGCTGGATTGCCAACCACCAAACCCAGTCTGCACATGGCATTTGTTGGTAACCCAGGAACCGGAAAAACCACGGTTGCTCGTATTGTCGCGGAAATCTACGGGGCGCTCGGGGTGCTTGAAAGTGGGCATCTGGTTGAAACGGATCGTAGCGGACTGGTCGCTGAGTATGCAGGGCAAACAGGCCCCAAAGCCAACGCCAAAATTGATGAGGCACTCAATGGAGTCCTGTTCATCGATGAAGCCTACACGCTGATTGATGAAAGTGGGCAGGATCAATACGGTCGCGAAGCGGTGCAGACACTGCTGAAACGCATGGAAGACCAGAGAGACCAATTGGTGGTGATCCTTGCGGGGTATCCGAATGAAATGCAGACTATGATCCGTAGCAATCCGGGGTTGTCATCACGCGTTGGTACGACCATGCACTTCGATGATTATCCACCAGAAGCACTGTGCCGAATTTTTGAGTTGATTGCTGCAAAAGCGAAGTACACTTTGCCAACTCAGTCACGTCGTCGTTTGTTGCGAGGCTTCACATTTCTGTATATCGGTCGAGATCAGCACTTTGGGAATGGTCGCTGTGCGCGAAATAGCTTTGAACGTAGTGTCAGGCGAATGGCTAATCGTTTGGCAAAGCTTAGTGAGATTGATCACAAAGTTCTCACCACGTTGGAGCCTCAGGACATTGAGGTCGCAGGTGTCACCGAGAAGCATCTGGCTGCGTTAGCAGAAGAAGTCGGGTCCGTACGGGTCAAGTGCTCGGCTTGCAAGGCGGCCCAAGTCGTCGATGACCAACTGCTGGGAACGGAACTGAAGTGCGATTCTTGCGAAGAGTCCTTCACGGCAAACTGGGGTGAACCCGTGATGACAATGCCTCAGGCAAGTGATGACTCCGACGAGCCTTCCGGGACCCCTGATTCCAACGACTTGGACGCGGGAAGCAGCGTCGGACTTGAAAATATCTCGGAATAGGGAAACTGAGAATCCGACCCAACTGATGCTTTTAGAGCAACAGGCAGCTGTTGTCGCATGCGATGATACCGCCCGGCGAGTTTCCGTTTCAGCCTCCTTTCACGCTCACGCTGCTATTGCTCGAGCGGAGCAAACGTAGGGTCGGTCTCGAGTGCCCGAACTGCATCGTATGCCTGGTGAATGCTGAAACAGCGACGCGAATGATTGGAACCAGCATTAGGCCCACAAACATTCGGCCATAGCTGTTCCGGTGGCAATCATGAACCAAGCCGCATCAGCTTGCATTACCGGTGCCCCGCAGTTTGGCGTTTTAATTGCACACAAAAGCAAGTTGCCAAACGCATGTTCTTTTCCTCATTTACCGATTCGGCATGGAGGGTTCACCGAGGGTGCGACTGCTGCTTCACTGGGTTGTATCCACTGGGCCATCGCGATGCCGTCTTGGGCACCGGCATTCGCGTTTGTCGATCTAACGTTTCACCCTCGGCAGAATTTTTCTACCGTTTCACGCGTGCGTTTCCTTGCCAGATGCTCCAGACTTGATCTTCGTCAGCAGGTTGTCCGTAGTCGGTGTACATGGTCGCTGCGAGTGCTCCGGTGGCCCAGCCAAATTGGGTGCATTTCTCTGCTTCCCACTGCTTGAGGACTCCATACAGCAAGCCGCCCACGAAACCATCGCCACCACCGATTCGATCCAGCACTCCGATCTGTCTGGGTTTGACGACATGCCAATCATCGCCGCTTGAAACGATGGCTCCCCACATGTGACTGTTGGCGCTTTCTACTTCTCGCAGCGTGGTTGCGAACAAGCTGGCACCTGAGTACTCCTGCTTGACACGTTGAATCATCTCCTTGAAACCATCGATCTTGGCGCTGATGTCTTCTCCTCCGGCCTCGGGGCCCGCGATATCAAGGCAGAGTTGGAAATCTTCTTCGTTGCCGATCAGGATGTCAGAAAGGCTGGCAATCTCTTTGAAGGCAGCCGATAGCTCAGCTTCACGTCCACTCCAAAAGGACGCTCGATGATTGAGGTCAAATGAAATCCGTGCTCCATTTTTTTTCGCAGCGCGGGCAATCTCAAGGCAGAACTGGCTGGCGTCCTCTGACAACGCTGCAATCAAACCTGACATGTGAACAATCTTCGCTCCGTCTTGGGCGAAGATGCGGTCCAAGTCAAAATCCTTGACGTTCAGATGTCTTCCCACTTCACCCGCACGGTCATTCTGGACTCGCGGCCCCCGGGTGCCCCAACCGCTGTCAGCCATGTTGATTTGGTGCCGGACGCCCCATGGTGTGTCCTGATCAAATTCGGGACCTTCGTAGTCCATGTGTCGTCTAGCGAGATCATCTTTGATGAAACGAGCGACAGGGCTGTCTTTCACAAAGGCAGTCAGGATCTTGACGGGAAGGCCGAGGAAGGAAGACACGCTACCGACGTTTGATTCGGCGCTGGTCGCTTGCATCTTGAAGGTGTCACTGCAGTGAAATGGTTGGTGGCCCACGGGCGTTAGGCGTGTTCCCATGCTGGTGGGAATGACCAACGAGTATTTTGCGTCGCTACGAAGTTCCATCATGTATCTGTACCTGTTTTTGAATTGATGTCGATTGAAGGTTGGTGTTTTTTAAGATTCAGTGGCGACCGGCACGCGTTCGGTGGCCCAATGGGCAAGCCCGCGTCCAGTATTTCATGTTCGTGACTTGAAATGGCTTTGTTGAATCATGTCTGTTGTGCCAGTTCCCCATTGGTTACGCGAGTATTGGTTACGTGATCACTGGAGCTGGATCACTGAAGCCGCTTCATGCTGCCATTTTCAGTGCAGCAGCATTTAGATGGTGACGGACGCAAATCCGCCATCCACAGCAATGTTCTGTCCGGTAACAAAGGAGGCCGCTCTGCGGCATGCCAGCCAAGTCACAACGCCGCCCAATTCTTCCGCTTTGCCGAAACGCCCCATCGGTGTGTGTCCGATGATTTGTCCACCTCGTTCGGTGTAGCTGCCATCATCATTGAATAGCAGTTTGCGGTTTTGTTCAGCAGGGAAGAAACCCGGGCTGATCGCATTGACTCTCACACCGGTTGTGGCCCACTCACGTGCCAGCCATTGGGTCAGGTTGATGACTGCGGCTTTGGCTGCTGAATAGGCAACCACGCGTGAAAGCGGAATCATGCCGGACATGGAAGCTATGTTGATCACGCTGCCAACTCCGGCGTCGATCATGTCCTGGCCAAAAACCTGACTTGGCAACAAAGCACCGCCGACAAGGTTCAAATCGAACACATCACGCCATGCATCCAGTGGCAGTTTGCAGTAGTCACCACCTGGCGGAATCGTCGCGTCAGGTCGGTTACCACCCGCCGCGTTGACCAGAATGGACGCAGGGCTGCCTGACCATTGGGCGATTGCCTGACGCGCTTCATCAAGGGAATCAGCGTTAAGGCCGTCGGCTGCGAAAAATTTGGCTTTGCCTCCATTGTCTGTGATGCGGCCGGCACGTGCATTGCCGCGATCAGCGTTGCGACCAACAACAGCCACTTTCGCACCTGCCGCTCCAAGTGCCTCCGCCATGGTGCCACCAAGTTCACCTGTGCCACCAATCACAACAGCCACGTCTTCGTTGAGGTTGAACAGATTTTTCATGGCGGGTGCGTCTCTAGGGTTGAAGCGGGGAGTTGTCAAAGTGTTTGTGTGTCAGGCCCAACGGCGCAGGAACCGGTTTCTGAACGCGTTGCATGGGCGGACGTCAGCGTTACAAGTTTATCTCGATCAGTGTCAGGCCTCAGCATCTCTGGAGCGGTTCGCATGCATTCGCCAGAGCAACACGTGGGTTGGTGCTCAAAGGCCGGGCATGGAGTTCGAAACCGTGCTGAGATTGAAGCGATGCTGATCCACAACGAGGTGACGCTGGTCTTCATTCAGCAATTTTACTGCTGAGAGCGTTTTTTCAATGACAAGTCATTTTGCTCAGCCTGATCCACTGCCGACAGGCAACAGTTTATTCGCTGGTGTGGGATCACAAAAGGTGTGGTGCTATTGGGGGGCTCAAGATGCTGTGATGTTGGTGTGCCATGCATTCGATCACGGTCCGCCTAGAAAACACGGTCCGCCCAAAAAATCAGTTTCTTGATTGGTTTTGTGGGATGCTCCGGTGTTGCGGAATGCTTCGGCGTTGTGATTGGGCCAGCAATGGCCTAGGTTATCCACAACGCGGTCAAGAACATTAGTTTGGGGAAGCGATGAAGACTAATAATTCATACGATTCGACGGTTGTCGAAGGCACGGGGGAATCTTCTGATTCACCAGTCATTCGTCGAGGTCCCTATCCTGAGTTTACATGGACAGCGGTATTTATAGGCTGGGCGATTGGTGCTTTGATTGCCGTTTCAATCGGGTATGCGGCATTGATCCTCGGGTTTGCGATTGAGGGCTCGGAGTTGGCTGCGATCTTGGGTTGGGGGCTCCTGCGCGGCGTGATGCGACGCACAAGTATCGTTGAAAATAATATCAATCAAACGATTGCCTCTGCCGTCAATGGTGCTTCGTCGGGGATTATGTTTTCGGTTCCCGCCTTGTTCATTCTGAGTCGGACGCAAGGTTTGGAGTCGGTGGCAGATTTTAATGTGCCATTGATGATCCTCGCTTGTATCACAGGCTCGGTCCTCGGCTTGGCGTTTGTGATTCCGCTGCGAAAGCAGATGATCGATTTTGATCGCCTCGCCTACCCGGGAGGGATCGCGGTTGCGACCATACTTAAATCACCTGGGGCGGGTGTTCGAAAAGCTGTTTTGTTGCTCGGCGGTGCACTTTTTTCTGGTCTTGTCCACTTGTTGGTCCTGGGGTTCATGGGTGAGGACAGTGATTGGCACGCTGGCGCGGCGTTCGGTTTACCCGCTTTGTTAAACATCAGTTTGTATTTGTCCGTGATGACGATCGGTGTCGGTTTTCTTTCCGGCAAGGGTGGTTTCTGGTTTGGGGCCGGTGGCTTTATCTGTTATTTCCTGCTGTCTCCGCTTTTGAGTGGCTTTGCTGGACCCGAGATTGCCGGAGTTATTTCGCCTGAGGGGGTGGTGGTCGAAGGGCTGGTTGATCAACCGTCCAAGATGCGCGGTGTGATTTACAAACCGTTGGGTATCGGCATGCTTGTGGGGGCGGCGATTGGTGGAATTGTTGCCGCGTTTCCGTTGATCTTGAGTGCGATGAAGTCGATGCACTCAGCAAGTAAACAGTCCGGTGGCGACAGCAAGAACGATGAGATGCCCATCCGCCTACTTTACGGAGCAATCGGGCTGGGGGCGTTGATGATGATTTGGATCGCCTATACCTCTGTCGAAAATTTGTCCTTGGGGCGTGCTGCTGCCATGGCCTTGCTGGGTACGTTGTGGGTTTGGATTGCGGGCGTGATCGTTGCTGAATGTGTGGGGCGTACCAACTGGTCTCCCTTGTCGGGAATGACACTGATTGCAGTCACGATTTTGATCCTGATCGCTAAAGGAGGAGTCGATAATCCTGAGACCATTGTGTGCTCAATGCTGATGGGAGCTGCCATCTGTTTGGCGATTTCGCAAGCCAGTGACATGATGTTGGATTTGAAGTCAGGGTATCTCGTTGGGGCCATCCCCCGTCGCCAGCAACTGGCACAATTTGCTGGGGTGTGGTTGGGGCCGGTGATCGTAATCGGCTTGATGATCGTGTTGAATAATCAGTACGAGATTGGATCTGACAAGTTACCGGCACCGCAGGCTCAGGCGTTGGCTGATGTGACCCAAGGGATTCTTGACGATAATGTGCCGGCTTACCGATATACCGCAGGTGCTGGGTTGGGGCTGTTGTTGGCTGTCAGTGGCTTAGGAGGAATTGGTGTCTTGATAGCACTCGGTTTCTATATGCCGTTTGCGATTGCCCTGACTTACACCATTGGAAACTGTTTGAGAATTGCTGCCGATAAATTGAAAGGAGCCAAATGGAGCCACGAAGTCGGAATCCCAATCGCAGCAGGCATGATCGTTGGCGAGGCATTGGTGGGCGTGGGGAATGCGTTTTGGAATGTAATCTTTGCCGATTCCGAAACAGCTGAAACAGCCATGCAGCAAAGTGCAGTGGTCGTGCAAACAATTTCAATGGGGTTGTAAACAGTCATGAAAATCATCGGACAATTACTGATGTGGTCAGGGTTTCTTGGCGGAGCCTTTTGTGCCGTGCTGCGGACTGGGCCGCCTCAGGGTGCAGCCAGTGAATCCGGTTGGTCAACCATCCCCTGGTGGTGGTATCTGTTTTCTGTCGGTGTGGGAGTTGTCGGCGTCATTCTGATTCGGCTTGCCGCAGCGAAAGACAAGCAGGATGATGGCATGACCGAGTTTGAGTATTCCACCGTGCAGAAAAGCCTCGAAGATGTGTCGGCGGTCGTTGCGAGATTGTGCAGTCAGGCGGTGAGCGACCCACGTACGATCGTTACTGCTATCGACGAGGAGTGCGTTG
>NZGD01000252.1 GCA_002690925.1 Rhodopirellula sp. | reverse complement strand
CGGCGGCATGGGCGGCGGCATGGGCGGCGGCATGGGCGGAATGGGCGGTGGTATGGGCGGCATGGGCGGCGGCATGGGCGGTTTCAACGCTATTCCGGACGAGCTATCGCTGAACAACAAGAAGACCAGCTCACCGGACCAAGCAGCAGCGGTTACCGAACGCGTTCCAGCAGCGGCCAATATTTCGGCTATTAATCTGAAACCAAAATCCGGTCAAAGCCTCGAAGAGGCTTGGGCAGATTACTTCGCTGGCTTGGATATCAAGACAGCCGAGGACATTGGATTACTGGATCAGCGAATTCGATCCACTGCAAGGCTCTACACGATCCGAGCAGGTAAGGCAGAAGCCGCAGGCAACAAGGCGGACGCGGTCGAGGAGTTCACCCGAGCCCGCGATCTGATCAGTTCAGCTATCCGAGCTGGCCATGTTCAGGCTTGGATGTATCACGCTTATGCAATTGCTTTGAAAGCGACAGCCGCTCCAATGGAGGACGTTGAAAGAGCGTTTCTGTCGGCGGTTGACTTCGCTGCTAGTCCAGAAGAAGTTTTACATGTTGCTGCCAGATTAGAAGCAATTGGTGCCAATGAATCAGCGATGCGTCTTTGTCGCGACGTCTCTAATTTTGATCCCTACCGTCGCGAGCCGTACGTGATGGGCCTCCGCATTGCGAAGACGCTCGATAGCATTCCCGATCTGACCTGGGCCTGCCAAGGAGTGCTTTCTCAAGCTTGGCCAGAGAACTTCAAGAAAGTAGCTGATGAAGCTCGCTTGATCGCACGAGCCACGCACGCACGACTGCTTGAAGAAGGCAGAAGAGACGATGCTGCCGCGTTCAACGCGGCTTTGCAGCAGGCGGCGGCGCATGATGTCGTGGTTCGCGTTTCCTGGACCGGAAATGCAGACATTGATCTCGCTATCGAAGAACCTTCCGGCACGATCTGCTCAATTGATAACCTTTCCACCGCAGGAGGGGGAACCCTTCTTGCCGATGCGTATCCCGGCAGTACTGGTGACAACAAAGGTAAAGTCTCTGAGACTTACATCTGCCCCGAGGGTTTCACTGGACAATACCGCCTGCTGATTCGTCGGGTGTGGGGTAATGTTTCCACAGGAAACGTGACTGTTGAGTTGCTTACGGACGTGGGACGAAAGTCACAAAGATTCATTCGCAAGCAAATTCCCCTGACGGAGCAAGACGCATTGGTGGTTTTCGACGTGAAGGAAGGTCAACGACAGCAGGAAGTTGCCGACGCTCAGCTTGCCCACCTACGTGACGTGCGTCGTGAAGTCCAGGACCAAGTTCTCGGGCAGATGATCAACGGGAATAGCAACGGTCAGGTCTTACAAGATCTGTACAACGACATCACGTCGTTGACCAATGGTGCGATCGATCCTGCACGTGGTTTCAACCGTCGTCGCGGAGCAGTCGGCTTCAAGCCAGACATCACGGTACTCCCTGAGGGTGCGTCCATGACGGGCATTGCGATCATTTCAGCAGACCGCCGCTTTGTGCGAATCACACCTGCACCGTTCTTCTCACAGATCGGGAAGGTCTCAACTTTCAACTTCATCACTGGTGAAGACGCCCCTGGTGGTGCAGCTGGTGGTGCCGGCGGCGGTGCAGGCGGCGGCGGTGGTGGCGGTATCGGTGGCGGCGGAGGTGGTATCGGTGGCGGTGGCGGTGGCGGTGGTGCATTCAACTGATCCTCTGGAACTTAGTTTCACCATTTCCTCCGGGGGCTCTTGGAACCAGAGAGCATGAGCCATGAACTCACTCCACTATGCCCCGACGTTTTGGTTCCGAAAATACTCGGTCCTTTGAAGCAACCCAAACAACCGTCGCGATTCGTCGCGACGGTTTTTTTTTGATTTGAAAGCTCACTAATACAGCATCTCGACAACGCTGTAATGCGTTCTGCCAAGCTGTTAGGCGGCGGCACACCCTATGATTTAGCGGACCGAATGAATCGCTCAGTTATGGAGGACATGCGATCGCAGCCCCGGTGGTTTTTTGTCTCCATTTGCCCACTCCTTTGATAAACAGGATTCCTTAAATCGTGAGCAGACTTCTTTTGATCGCCGCTGCAACATTCTTTGCCGTCACAACTCGAGCTCAAACACCACAGCCTATGCTTGCCATTCCCAAGCAGATCGTTTTGCAAGCGAATTTTGATCAAACGATGCTGCTACCTAAGAAAACCTGGCTCCCACGCCAAGGGACGCGATGGTCTGTCCAGGATGGAGTTTTGCGTGGAAGACAGTCGTCACCAGAGTACCAGGCAGCCAGGCAGGATCACTTTGGCTACGAACCAAGATTGAGCGTTCCAGCCACACCCCATGACTTTATCGCGTCTTTTAAAATCCGCTTCATGGGCGGACGCGAAACACCCATCACACCGTTCATTGAATTCGACCACCATGTATGCCGGATTCGATTCAGCCAGGAAGGTACAAGTTTGCTGGCGGACCACGAAGTTTGGAAAGTTGCTGAAGCCAGCGACTTCGTTTGGAAAACGAGTCAATGGTACTCCATCACCGCCGAACGTCGCGGTACTGAGTTTCTTATGCAAATTGCGAATGGCCCAACACTGTATGCAGACCATTCGGCCTTTGGACAAACAGCTTCCTCCGGGGGTAATGGTTTAGGCGTGGCAGGTCCTCGAAAAGGAGAGGTTGAAATCGACGACCTCACCATTTGGTCCATCAAGGAGAAGATGCGTGCAGATTGGCCAGCACTCCGTGCTAAGCTGCCAACAATGAAACCTGTACAGCTGAAAAAACCGAAACCCAAACAACGGCTCAGACCGAATTCGTCGCCAACCCGCGACTCTCAGCCCAAAACTAAAGTTGGGGAACAACAAGGCTCGCAACCTGCTCAGAAAACCCAGCCTCCCAAACCACCCTTACTTCGCCAGCTCTGAGCCCTACCCTGCTGGGAAGAGAGAGGGCCACCGTGTTATCCTGAACTGTAAGGATAGGACGGAAGCCTGCAAAACAACTGAATTACAGACCTCGTCAATCTCCTTAAACCAGACACGCTCCCAATCGCTACCCCTGTCTTCATTGCTGCACCTGTCTTCGAAGAACTATGACCATCCAACGAAACCCAACCCGTCCTGTCCAAATTGGCAACATCACAGTGGGTGATGGGCAGGTAATTGCTGTACAAAGCATGACAGCCACAAAAACACAGAACATTGATGCTACCGTTGCACAGGCAGAAGCGCTTCGAGAACGTGGCGCTGGTGTCGTGCGGATCGCGGTCGACAGCGACAAAGATGCCGCAGCACTCGCTGAGATCCGAAAGCAAACAACCGCTAACCTTGCCGTTGACTTGCAAGAGAACTTCCGGCTTGCAGAGGTCGTCGCTCCACACGTCAACAAGATCCGATACAACCCAGGCCACTTGTATCACCATCAACGAGACAAGCCTTGGCAGGACAAGGTTCGCTTCATCATTGACCAAGCGAAGGAATTCGACTGCGCTGTCCGGATTGGGGTCAATTGTGGCAGTGTCGATCCAGCGAAAAAAGAAAAATACGATCCGAAGGATTCCATCACGCCAATGCTTGAAAGTGCACTGGAGCACTGCGAGTTTGTGGACTCTCAGAACTTCAGTCGTTACGTCGTATCACTGAAGGACTCAGATCCCAGCAAGGTGATCGAGGTCAACCAGCGTTTTGCTGAACAACGTTCGGACGTGCCGCTTCACCTTGGGGTCACGGAAGCTGGAATGCCACCCGATGGAATCATCAAAACGCGGATAGCATTCGAGCAGCTTATTGGACGTGGTATCGGAGACACCGTTCGTGTTTCACTGACCTTGCCGAATGATCGCAAGCCAGAAGAAATTGATGCTGGCCGTGGTATCATTGAAGACATCTATGCTGGCAGAGTGCGAACGGTTGTCAACCTCAACGACAAAGCGTTAAACATCATCAGTTGCCCTAGCTGCTCCCGTGTCGAGAACGAGGCATTCATTGATCTTGCAGCCAACGTCAAAGAGATGACCGAATACGCTAAGGACTATGCAATCACCATTGCTGTAATGGGCTGTCGCGTCAACGGTCCCGGAGAGACCGATGACGCGGACTTGGGGCTTTGGTGTGGCCCTGCAAAGGTCAACCTGAAAAAAGGCACTGAAGCTTTGGGCGCATTCGGATACGAGGAAATTCTGCCCAGACTCAAACAGGAGCTAGACATCCTGATCCAGGATAAATCCTGATTCCTGAACCAGCTCACATTGAGCATCCCGTCGAAGCCACCTACCAAGCAGGTCAAGTTGAATCTGGACGGCTCATCACTCAATCTGGCAAATCTTTTTCTAGAGACATGCATGAAAAGAGTTGACCGATCGCCTCCCGCCAACAGCTCCCTCCAAAACCAAGCCACACCACGCGAAATCTCTCAGGCTCGGATTGTGGAGATCAGTTCACTGAGTTGAACCCACGCCCTTGGTCACATTGCACCTGAAGCAAGCCATCAGGGCGACGCTTTGCCCCACGGAGGTTACGTACTTCACTGCTGCCATGCACTGCCGGTGCTCGATCAACGACATGCGTTTCGTTATCCGACAAAACAGTTGTCCCCGAGCAAGGACCGATTACACCACTCAGGTGTTGGTTTTCTCAACCCAACAAGCCATGCCGAATTGATCGTTTCGCAAGCAGGCACTTGAACAGAATGCACTGAACTGCCCTGGCCTTGGAAGATTACTTCTGCTTTCACTGAAAGTTAGCCACGGTTGCCGCATTGATTCAGAAAACAGGATAAATATCGCCAATCACGATGATCCATACGTGTCACAGAAAACCAAAAGGTACAACTGCACCGCCGCGAAAAACATACTGAGTTGATATCGATGGTCAGCCCAGGCATTCAGGCTGCAAGCAGCACATGATTCAACTGAATCGGCCGTGCAACATCCAGTGATAGGACATGCGATTTTTCTGCCGTTCGGCACGGCTCACGAGATTGCGAAAGATCCACCACCATTCTCCTTGATCTGTTTCAATGCGATAATAGTCACGGCGAACTGACTTTCCTCTCCACCAGCCACTTTCAATGCGTTCTGGTCCCCAGTGATTCAGCACATGGTGATCTTCCCCATTGAATCGAATGCGTTGCGGCAAACGAGAAGATGATACACGAAGACTGAAGTCGGTCCCCTGCCACGCCACACGCAATGGCAGAGGATCAGCAAGCAGAGAAAGTGGACGCCGCAAAGCATCAACAGCCGTTGGTTTTACCATGGATCGATTGATCACCGACTCCGCGTTTCCTGCCCATCCATTGGCACTCGATTTTCGTTTTTTCCTGTTCTGTTGCAGAATAGGTGAACTCGCATTACCCGCTAACGGAAAAACCTCAAAGGCACGTTCAGGTAACGGATCATTTTGAAGCTCTAAATACCCAACCCGCTCCCGCCCCATCCGTCCAGTCAATGCGTCGACCAAACGACTGATGGCAACCCCAGTCATTCCCGCTGCCGAAGCCGAATTCTCATCGAGCTCAAACAATGACGTCTGACTGCTGCGAAGTTCTCCTGATAACGTGACCAGCAAACCCAAACGTTCTACCTTTTCCTGAATCTGCACTGACTCGAACTGATTGACAATCAAACCACTGAGATGGTCAGCATCGGCCGTGGGCGCAAACAACCCAACGTCAAGACTCATTTTTTTAGCCCCACTCAATTCCATGCAACAGCATAACCGCAGCACACCACGTTGCTGCACCATCAATCGAGAAGTCAACTGTGCTGCTAATCGTTTGATACGATCCGTCAAAATCTCAAGATCTGTTGTTGGATATTCCAGTGCAAGGCTAACCGCATACTCCGCCTCAGCCTGATGAACTCTTAGTGGTTCATCAACCTCTGCCTGCACTTGCTCCAAACGCTGTACCAATTCAGGCCCCAAACGCGTCGCCAATCCACTTCGAGGAAGTGCCAGCAACTGACTCACCGAAACAACCCCCAGCCTTGCTAAAGTCGAGACGGTATCAGGTGCAAGCCTCAATGCCTGAACGGGTAATTCTTCAATCGCTTGCGCAGTACCTTCGTCCCCGTGAACAATGAGTCCACCATAAAAAACACGTTTGGAAGAACGGCCCAATTCTTCCATTGCGGCAGGGTCCTGCTCACTGCCTTCCTCTTTTTCAGCAATACTCGGCTTACCAATCACACTCGGTTCCCGCAAAAGCTCCGTACTCCTGCCACGCTCCGGTTGCCTGCTAGGTTCCTCACTCAGAAGACTCAGTGGCTTCAATATTGCCTCGTGAGCCAAGGCCCATGCTGCAGCTGGCGAATCAGCGATTGCCATTCTGGCTCGCACGTGTCGTCTAGCCAACATTGCCTCCACAGCAACCAAAAGCCCCAATTCATCACCGAACAAATGACTGACCCCTGTGATATCGCACAACAGAGATTCACATTGATGCCGTGGATGGCCTGCCCATGGTTTGGCACCTAATTCTTCGAGAGCAACCTTAGGAGTAATCTGCCTCTGTACGGACACTGCAATCTGCTCAAGCGAACGCTGATCAAGGTCCTTAGCATGGCGCTGTATCAACGGGTTGCTTCTTGATGAATCTGGTTGAGGCACCCCGGACCTGGTAGACGAACGTACCAAATCAGCTGCCTCAGCAAGCTTCATGGAAACCTGAACCCCGAGTTTTGATGCTGCATGACAACAAGCGACCACCAGACGGCCTCGACGGGAATTTTCATCCCACAGCACAACCGGAGCCTCTAATGGTGCAACCGAACCGGTGTGATCTGCCTCACGCCCTGCGGCTTGTCGCAACTCGCTTCGCAGTCTTTGGATGGGCCAACTCGGAAGCCAGATGCACAGCAGCCGTTTCATATCTGTTGTCCTTTGAACAACCGGTTGAGGAGACAGATTCGTGATGCCAATGGATCGCATGTAAACTCCCATGATCATCAATTTGCACTGCGGTCTGTTGCCCTGATACACCACCACGACAACGGTCTACCGTGACCTGCAAAGTACGATGGGACTGAACCGCAATTTCTTCACGTATGCTCGCCCGCGAACTCACAACAGAATCAAACGGATCCTGGTGAGATGCTGTCGCTAAATGTTTGACGTGAAAACGCACTTCGGCAAAACTGGGCCTTCCCCGACTCGCTGCCGGACGGACTAAAAGGCCTGCTGTTTTTCCAGCTTCAGATGCCAACTGAAATCGTCGTGCATCACGATCATCCAAATGAACACCTGCATAAGCCCAAACTGCTGCCACAGATTCACATCGCAATGCTTGATCAATCGCCCAGACAAGATCAGCGTGACGCTTTGGACGCACCCAGATGATTCGGTCAACCGGAAGCCCAAGTGACATCGCAGCGGGTGGATAAAAACCTGACTCACCACAAACAACGACCAGAGGCCCAGACTTGACCGACACATTCAGAAGATTGGCAGCAGCAATCAGAGACAAAGATGCCGCTCCCGAACTCTCTGAATCCGCAACCCACTCGGTGATGGCATCGCGACGCAAGCCTCCCCGAGGAAGCATCTCATCAATAGACTCACTGCCGGTTGAATAGACTGCCTGTGCGTGATGTTCCACTTGCCCAGAGAGAACACACCCCAAATCGACCCTTAGCTTACGAAGAACCGACTCTCGATCCTTACTTTCGGTTGCTAAGACATCGAGTCCTGAATCATCCAGAGGACTGCCAACTTCGGCTACTGGCACTGGCACTGGCGAAAAACGCTGGCATTCCAAACTCTGCCAATCCGTGCCGGCACGAAATGCTTTGACAGACTCAGGTACTGGCTGCGAACTCTGCTCACAATCCACATCAGACAAATCATTCGTACGAGCTTTACCTTGAGAGCAATAGCCCGTTAGGAAATCAAAGGTTTGTTGATTTGACATCACAGAACGCAGTACACGCGTGAAAGAATTTGAGTGAGAATGGAGAAGGAGCAAGTGAAGAGTGATGCTGAAACCGAGTCCGGGAGCAAACACTTTCCCAATGCTATCAACTAATGTATTTTTGTACAGTATTTATTCGGCTATTGGCAATCACTGATGCAGAAAATCCGCTGGTTCTTCCTGATCTTATTTGCAGTGATGACCTTGGCGTTGGTTTTTCAAAACCAAGCGAAGGTTGAGATTCAGCTTCTTTTCTGGAAGCAGTCGTTGCCACTTTCCGTACTTTTGATTTCAACCACCACCATTGGTTTTTTGCTAGGTGCGCTACTGACCGCGGCAATGCTTCGTAAGCGGAAGAAGAAAAAGCAGACCTCGAAGCCCCAAACCAATGACTCAATGGGCCCCCCAACAAACAGAAAATCACAACGAATTACCGGCAGGAAACAAGAGAAAACACCTTTGGAAACCGACTCTGACGACTAACCCAGCCAGATCTCGACCCGCGATATCGCACAGACAAAGAGAGCCAGCCGATACGAACCAGGCTTTCAAATCAATCCAGCCATGCCTCGGTAGCAGCCAAGCTGCAACAGGCGTTCTGTTTAGCAAGCCGTTGAGCATCTTTTTAGCGGGCAACTCGCCGAGTTACTCGGCGAGCTGCCATCACAGCTCGTCGTTTTGCAACCACGTCGTACCGAAGCAAAACCAAACGGGCCAGATCACCCATGTGATGAACACCGCCATCGCGATCATTCTTTGCAGCGATATTGCTGCGTTTCACTGGAACGCTGCGTTTCACCACAGCGTTCTCGGCAACCACGTTCTCACCTTGGAATGATTCTGCAACTGGAAGAATCGCGGCATCGGCTGGAGCATCAAAAAGAAGCATTTGTGTCATCGTTTATTTTCCCGCAAAGGATGATGTTCTGTCTCTCGAGCAATCAATTGCTCGACAGAACGATTTTTCGCGATGCCAATGACACGTCAGGTCACGAGGTAAAAGAAAATCTTTCCTCGTCCGAAAAATTCCTTCTTAAGCGGCACAAAAAGCTGCAATTACCCGAAATCACCTAAAAAACATGAACTTCAGGGCAGATGCAAACTCACTACCCCCTTCAGTGGCTAGAGGCCCACCGCAACCGAGAAACAGGCAAGAAATACCCGAATAGTCAATCCAAACTCCAAAGTCACTCTTGTTTGAAGCTGCTTTTCTGCTTCAGTAATCGCTCTGCACCACATGCAAGGCTGAGTTACATCATTTCTGCGCTATCAACAGCCTCCAATTTTGCGACCTCAGCTCCAAAACGCTCGCAGGAATTGGCTCGCCGCGACTAATCTGCTTCCACTTTCCTGCACCTACGGCAAAACAAACCTGTAGCTCCGGGGCACGCCGCGTACGCCCTTGGGCGGTGAGTCCTGCGTTCTTGGCACTGATGCTCACAACGCCCAGATGGCTAGCTGGTGCGGTGGCTCAGGGCAGTCGCCGAAAGGCATGATTCAACGACGGTTTCTTGTGGAATGAGTCCGCTCGAGGATGCCCCCACAAATCGCCATCCTCTCTACCGTCCTTTGGCTCAGTTACCCTCGCAACTATACTATGATGCGTCGGGAACGCAGCTCATCAAAACCCTACGCGTCGCAAATACGCTCATTCGACTGCTGCCTCACCTACAATCACCCATCACAGCCCCGTTCTTTCCAACACGGAGGAGGACTCCACCCAATCGTGCGTGAACTACATCAGGTCCAGGATGATTCGCCAGAACGCAGTATTCTGGCGAGGCTGATCTTATCAAATCAAAAAGTAGAAGCTGATCCACTGGAAGAGCTACATGGCTTAGCAACGACCGCGGGAACGGAAGTGATGGACGAGCTGGTGCAGCGTCGACCATCGGCAGACCATTCCACTTACCTGGGAAAAGGTAAAGTAGAGGAATTGCGTTTGATGGTCGAACGGTACGACGCCGACCTTGTGATTTTTGATAATGATTTGTCTCCCGCACAAACACGCAACCTTGAAAAAGCCGTGGGTGCAAAGGTGCTGGATCGCACCGAATTGATCCTTGATATTTTTGCCGCCGGAGCGCGGACCTACGAATCACGTTTGGCAATTGAATTGGCTCAGCTTGAGTACTCCCTGCCTCGGCTCAAGCGAATGTGGACTCACTTGTCTCGGCAAGCGATGGGAGTTGGCATGCGAGGCCCGGGTGAGAAACAACTAGAAGTGGACCGCCGCCTTGCTCAAAAACGGATTCACGACCTGAAACAGGAACTTTCGAAGGTCGAGCAGCGGCGTGAACGGCAAGTGAAGGCCCGCAAAGAGGCGCCCACGGTTTCTCTGGTAGGCTACACCAACGCTGGCAAGAGCACGCTCATGAATGCATTGACCGAGGCGGATGTGCTAGCCGAGGACAAACTTTTTGCAACGCTAGATACACGGACTCGTCGCTGGCGGCTACCAGGCTGGGGCACCGTGCTGCTCAGCGACACTGTCGGCTTCATCCGTGACCTGCCACACTCGTTGGTTGCCAGCTTCAAATCCACACTTGAAGAGACGCGTCAGGCAGAGCTATTGCTGCATGTTGCGGACGCCAGCAGCGCTACGGTCTTCGATCAGATCAGTGCAGTCTACAGTGTCCTCCAAGATTTGGGCATCGAAGAAAAAGATACACTGTTGGTACTCAACAAGATTGATGCCATTCGCGATCCAGCCACTTTGAACCGTGTTCTCGACCGCTATCCCAATGCAATTACCGTAAGCGCGCGCAGTTCCAAGGGGCTGACTCTGCTGACCGAAGCAGTTGGCGAAGCCCTGGGTCGAGAATTTTTGGATCTTGAGATCGATGTTGATGCAACTGATGGGCGATTACTCGCCTTTCTTGCAGCCAAAGGTGAAGTCGTGTCACAAACCTGCGACGAGACCACCATCACGGTTCGAGTACGCATGCCCACAGGTGCAATGGGGCAGGTCCACCGATCAGCGCTCGCTATCCGGCCTGCAGATGGCGACCTGATGTCTTCTGAAGCATCGGATGCCGCTCCAATGACTGACAATCCTGTCAGCGACAGTTCAACAGAAGTAGCATAAAGATTTCGTGAACCGCTACAGGTGAAAGCATATGCGCTGGAAAGCAAAGAATTCGGTCGCCGTTGTCACAGGAGCCAGCAGTGGGATTGGCAAATGTTTAACACAGCAACTCGCTGACCATGACTGCCATGTCATCGCAGTGGCACGCCGGGCAGATCGAATCAATCAATGGAACGCCTCGTCCAAGCTGCGTGAATTTGGTGGCGTAACGCCGGTCGCTGGAGACATCACCGACGCAAAAGTTCGATCAATGATTCGCTCCACCATCGAAACCGATCATGGTGGCAAACTTGATTTACTGGTCAACAATGCTGGAATCGGCGGGATCGGCAGGTTCACACAGGCAACCCCCGACCGACTACGACAAATCATGGAAGTCAATTTTTTCGCTCCAGTTGAATTGACGCGAATCCTGCTGCCTTCACTCCAGCGTGGTTCGGCCCCTGTCATCTGCAATGTCAGCAGCGTCTTGGGACACCGCGCCGTCCCTGAAAAGAGCGAGTATTGTGCCAGCAAGTTTGCCATGCATGGATGGAGTGACTCACTACGCGCGGAACTTGCCCCCGATGGAATTCAGGTAACACTTGTCAGCCCCAGCACCACAAAAAGTGAATTTTTTGATTCACTGATTGAAACAGACCCAAACCAGCAATCACGCAGCTTGGGCCACTGGTCGCCCGCGAGAGTCGCAAATAAAGCATTCGCCGCAATCTGCAAGCGTCGTAGCGAGGTCATTCTGAGCCTGGGTGGCAAAACGCTTGTGTACGCTGACCGTCTTGCTCCCGCTCTGATGAATAAAATCCTGGCACAACGTCCGGCCGCACCCGCTGCCCCACCCAAATCAGGTGACCGCTGATGTTAGAGCTGGAAGTTCTATTCGAAGACAACCACCTGTTGGTCGTGAACAAACCCGCGGGCTTACCAACCATGGGTGCTGAATCTGGCGATACCGTGCATTCTCTGGCGGCCCAATACATTAAACAAAAGTACAACAAGCCTGGACGTGTATTTATCGGGATCGTCAGCAGACTCGATGCAATGACCAGCGGTGCCCTCGTGCTAGCACGTACCAGCAAAGCTGCGTCACGCCTGACAAAACAATTTGCCAGCAAAGCATTGAGAGATCAACAACAGCGCAAAGCCAAACCAGATCAAGCGGGAGCCGTCGCACCTCGAAAAGTTTACCTCGCCGTTGTCGAGGGTAAACTTGATGCTGAAGCAGACCACTGGACCGACCAAATACGCAAAGACGAATCGGCCCATCGCATGCGTCTGAGCCCAACGACCCGAGCGGACTCCAAGACTGCCGAGCTTCGTTACCAAAGTGTTGCGGCAAATCGAGCCAGCACAACTGTTGCCGTAGAATTACTGACGGGACGTAAACATCAAATTCGAACACAATTCGCGGATCGCGATCATCCAATCCTGGGTGACCGCAAATATGGCTCACACTTCAAATTCAAGACGGGTATTGCTTTGCATAGTTGGCGTTTGCAAATCGAGCACCCCACCAAACGCGTCCCAATGTGTTTTGAAGCTCGCCTACCACCAAGTTGGGACCAATTTCAGAATGAACTGCCGACTCAAGCAACCCTGCGGCAACTGACCGCGAATTTCATTCCACCCCACCCACCGGAGATGCGGTGATGCCGAATCTGTTTGGTAGCGGCCCCCAATTTGTACCGAGACGCATTGTCTCCGGCGGACAAACGGGAGTCGACCGGGCGGCTCTGGACATCGCGATCCTTCTTAAAATTGAACATGGTGGTTGGTGTCCGGCCGGAAGGCTGGCGGAAGACGGCCCAATCCCAATTCGCTACGGACTGAAGGAAACCAGATCGAATGAATATCCGGTTCGTACAGAACAAAACATCGCCGACAGCTCGGCAACTTTGATCCTGCACGAAGGCAAACTGAAAGGTGGCACCCTGCTCACGAAACGCTTGTGCGACAAACGGAAAAAGCCGTATTACGCTGTAAAAATCAGCCAGCAAATGATCGATGCTGTGCGTGAATGGCTTGCCATTGAGAGACCCGAAGTACTGAACATAGCGGGGCCCCGAGAAAGTTCTTCGCCTGGTATTCATTCGCGATGCAAGAATTTTCTATTGCTTACGTTCTCGGCTGATTAGTCTCAACCCGCACAACACATGATGGTGTGTCTATTCGGCGCAACCTGACCACTGATGAAAAATCGGCAACAGTTTCCCATGCCGCAAAGCAAGCCTGAGCAGCAATCACGCCGATAGGTTAATTGTCACCCCATTCCCCAAAGTCAGCCACGCCGACCGTGGCATGCTGGCATCGGCAATTTGTGACAAGCCTGCCTTTCACTCAACATTCATGAGTGGTATCTCCCAAAATGACACTTTGGAATATCAGCTCACGGACGCGTCCTTCGGTACCAAGGAGTTCCACCGAATCATGAACGTGCAATGCACCTCCAAACTGCAACGTTTCAACCTTTTACTGATTTTCACTCTTACCATCGCAATAACCGCTCCATCTGTTTTTGCAAAGAAATTCGACGCTACCATCGACATCCTTCCCTTGCGTTCCGGTGGTCAACTCGAATCCTCACCGAGCATCCCCCAGCGAATCACCAACTGGGCTCCCTTGGGCACACACGACTCCGGAGCCCTACCAACTCCAGCCCCCCCCGTTCTGATCGCCAAGGCGAAGCTCCGTCATCAGCAGGACAAAACAACGAACAAAGTGATCGTCGATCAAGTGGCGGAACCGTTTGTTGTTGTGGGCCCCTTGACCTCGAATGCATTGAAGGCAAGCCGGTTTCATACCCCATGGCAAATGACTTTCAAAACCGCAAAACCAGCTTGCCAAGAGTCAAACCTGTCGCCGCTTGACCTTCAACTTCAGGAACTAGTGCAAGAGGAGCCGATCGACATTGAGAGTCACGGGCCAAGCGTCCTCAATCCCGAAAATCGCCTCCCGAGTGTGACCGGAATTGAAATTGCAGCAATCAATCCGCTCGTGGGTAGCTCAGCGATGATTGCGACCATCGAAGAAGACTACATGCCGTACGATCTCTCCGCAGGGGACTTGAAAAGCTGGAACACTTATCCTATTGCATCGCATGCCTTTAACGCTGAGCATCACACCAACGATGAGCAGACAACTAGCCTGTGGGATGATTTTGATATTGCCATGGCACTTTCAAGATCATCGGATCCTGCTGAGCTCAATGGAATAGGTAAGGCAAGACTTGTAGATAGTCCAGCAACAGTCCCCTCGCCCTCCTCACCAAGCAACTTGTCACTGATTCCAGAGATCCCATCGAATCCGGTCAGGTACCAGGCCTCAAAGCCGAGTGATCATGCAAACGCTCATTCTTTTCCAATTCCTACCAAGGAAGATTCAGCGATCACGCCAGATGAGGCCCTCGTTATTTTGACCACGCCTGGCACTCTCTCGCTATCGCCCGCTCCAGAATCCTCGCCCAACCGAGCGGCACCCGAAGCATCCAGCAACGTTAGAGAGCAAACGGTGCCAGGGGCGCCAAAGGCAGGTCCCGCAGATGTCGCTCTCAGCGCAATCATTCAAAATCTTTCAGATAGCCAAGCATTCAAACTGCCAGCTAACATGGAAGAAATCAGTCGTGCCGCTGGCAGGCTTATCGGTTCCTACACAGGCAACGCCAGCCAATGGATTGGCCGACGTGTTACCGGCATCGCCTTGAATTGGCCAACCCCAAATCGGTCATCACTTCAAAGCCGCGTTGGAGCAAAACTGCTCAGTCGTGCAAGTGTCCTCGAATCCGGAATAATCGAGGAAAACACAATTGGCCGTTATATACCAGTTGAACGACTTGATGGGGTTGACTGCGGCAGTCAGGCAACGATGGTCGTGGCAGACGCCAACGGCAAGACCAAGGCAAGGTAAGAAAGCCGTAGGCAAAGCTAAAGCGAAACCGAGACTCCATCGCACGGGCACCATCAATGCAACGACAGAGAAAAGGTGAGAATCGTTTCAGTACCAGATAGCATTCTGGCGATGAAGCGACCACCTTTTCCATACGGCAGTGCGAAGCAGAAGTAACGCTGCGACTTAGGGATCCGTGGCAAACTCATCAACTGCAAACAGCAACGCGCCCGGAGGTAACGGACTAGCCCAGAGTGCAACAAGACCACTCACGCATTGAACGTCAAAGACTCAAACACCGAGAGAATCTTGTGCCACAAATACTCATCACAAAAATCCCCTCACTACTTCTCGGTGCGCACTGGTTCTCTGTGTAATCCAAGTTTTTGGCGATCACAAACGTTTTTGACGATCACTACGTCTTGGGGAAAGCTACCTCTTAGTGAGCGCATGAGGCGTTGGTTGGGCAGACGGAGTGATCACGAATCAGAATCGATTGCGTGTTCCTTCAACTCTTCAAGAGAAGCGAACTCAAGTGTCGACATGTGACATGCTGCCAGATGAACGGGCGGCGCGACGCCCGCATCATAAGCTTCTTTCCATCTCGCGGCACAAAGACACCATCGATCCCCTGGCACCAAACCAGGAAACTGATACATCGGATTCGCACTCGTCAGGTCATTTCCACGACTCTTGCTGAACTCGAGAAATGACGCGGTAACCTCGACACATACCACGTGCAGCCCAGCATCTTGTGCACCCGTGTTACAGCAGCCGTCTCGATAAAACCCTGTCATCGGATCAGTACCACAAACAATTAATTCCGTTCCCAAAACATTCTTACCTGCCATAACCAACCTTCGTTCGCATACACATCTTACATGAACCGGTAAGTATCCCATGTCACGGGTCGAATTGGCAATCACCCCCCCTCAATCGACAGCGCAGCGAACTGCACTTTTCGTGGCAGGACTTTTTCGAGGTGATTGGACCGTCTGTCCTCCGCCCTAACAAATAATCCCAAAGATAATTCGCTTGTGACACCGGCTTTCCCGTGTGAATCCACCGTCGCGTTACAATTCCTGTCGATCCGCTATATTGGCCGATCCGCTATATTGACCGGTGAACAGCGAAATTCACGACAATGAACTGCAGAGGATAGTCGTCGACCAGTCATCCTCGCTGAAGGATTTCTGCGAGCTGGCTGTTCGTACAACCTAGCAACCTTTTAGTACTAGAAACCAAGCATTTCGTACGGCATCTTCTGATATGCCGTGCTTTTCGTACGGGCCTTTTTGTACGGGACCATTCGAAGCTGAGATCATTGGCAACCCAAGGACACTCTGAGACGCAAGCAATGGATGCAATTTTCCGTGATTTGACTGAAGCGCAGCGCGAAGCCGTTGGGCATCTGGATGGGCCAATGCTGATTCTTGCAGGCCCCGGCTCGGGTAAGACCCGTGTCGTGACGCACCGGATTGCCAACATGGTTAACAATGGGGTTCGACCCTGGCAAATTGCGGCATTGACCTTCACCAACAAAGCCGCTGACGAGATGCGGATGAGGGTCGACACTCTTGCCCCGGGGCAACCTGTCTGGATGGGGACATTTCACCGATTCTGTGCTCAGCTACTACGCCGTCATGCAACCATGGTTGGCCTCTCTGAGAACTACTCCATTTACGACACATCTGATTCCAAACAGGCAATGAAGCGTGCGATCGCCGCCGCTGGCGTTTCCACGACCCATGCATCGCCTGATCAAATCGCATCATCCATCAGTCATGCCAAGAATCGCCTAACGACACCTGAGATGATGCAGGGTCACGCGTTAAAGCCACGGGATGCGATTGCAGCACGCGTTTATCCTGTTTATCAGAAACAGCTACTGACAGCCAACGCAGTCGATTTCGATGACCTTCTTTTACATATCGCAAGACTGCTTCGGGAGAATCCCGAGGTCCGCTCTGAGCTTGATCAAAAATACAAATACATTCTGGTGGACGAATACCAGGACACCAACCTTGCGCAGTACGCCATTGTTCGTGCTTTGTCGATTGATGCTCCCAATCTCGCCGTCACCGGCGATCCTGATCAGTCGATCTATGGATGGCGCGGTGCTGACCTGAACAACATATTGGACTTTGAAAAAGATTACCCAAACGTCAAGACAGTCCGTTTGGAACAGAATTACCGGAGCACACCAAATGTTCTGCGTGTCGCTGATCAATTAATTCGGCACAACCGCCGTCGCAAGCCGAAACAGCTCTTCACTGACAACGAAGAAGGCGCGGCCGTCATTCTCCGTTTCTACGAAGACGGCTATCAGGAAGCCGACTCCATCGTTGACGAAATTTCCAACGCTGTCATGACTCAGGGTTTGCGGCCAAGTGATTTCGCAATTTTCTGTCGAATGAATGCGATGACACGTTCGCTTGAGCACGCATTCAGAAACCACAGCATCCCCTATCAAATCGTTAACGGTCTGGAGTTCTACCAACGCCGGGAAATCAAGGATTTGCTTGCTTACCTGCACCTGATCAATAACCCGAATCATGATGTTGCATTGACGCGGATCATCAACGTCCCGACTCGCGGTATTGGAGCAAAAACCGTTGAACGCATCCGTGACCATGCAGACAAATTCGGGATTACCATGCTGGAATCTGCCCGCCAGGCAGACCGCATCGAAGGACTCGCAAAGCGCTCGGCAACCATGGTGCGCAAATTCATCAAGATCTATGACAACCTAAGCATCAAAGCAACTGCGCCGCTCGAAGACTTGCTGAGGTTTTTGGTCGAGGAGACTGGCTTCGAACAGCACCTCGAGAAAACGTCCGTTGATCAGCAAGACGGTAACTCACTTGCCAATGTTGACGAACTGATATCTGCTGCGGTTGAGTTTGATCGCCAGCACCCCGACGACGGATCTCTCGAAGCTTTTCTTGAACAGGTCGCATTGGTCGCAGATAGCGATGCGTTCGACGGAAGCAAAGAACGTGTGACGCTGATGACCCTACATGCTGCAAAAGGCTTGGAATTTCCACACGTGTTCATCATCGGGGTCGAAGATGACATGCTGCCGCACAAGAGATCCAAAGAAAGTGAAGCGGAACTGGAAGAGGAACGCAGACTGCTGTTTGTTGGAATCACGCGGGCGAAGCAGTGGCTGCAACTAAGTTGCTGTAAACGACGAGCCATGCGCGGTGACGTCCGTCCGGTGATCCCCAGTCCGTTTCTAAATGAACTGCCTCTCGAAGAAATGAAACGCATCGAAACCTCAAGAGAACAGGATTGGTTTGACGAGGATCCATACGCTCATGATGATTCCTTCGACGAAAGCTATCCCGAGTCATGGGATCTACCGGATGACAGTTCACCCGAATCAGGTAATGAGTCGGACATTGTCCCCGCCACCGACGCTACGGAATTGGTTCCTGACGAAACCACGCAACTCGCGGAAGATGAACTGGCTCAAACCGCGGCGCGAAAGAAACAGCAAAGCGTGGCAGTCTCAATGGCATCGAGCCTGAAAACGGCAGCCGACCTGCTTTCGAATCCCACCACGCCCCTGCGTGCCTTCAGTGAGGGAATGTTAGTGAGGCACGCAGACCACGGCGACGGGACGATTGTCTCGATCACTGGACGCGGCCCAAAACGAATCGCTCGTGTGCGTTTCGAAGACGAGGAACGCAGTTTCCGCCTGGCCTTCGCAGACCTGCAGGTTTTGAAAGACTAAACGCTCAAGCCATCGCACCCCTGCTTCTCCCACAAACTGCCAAAAAGTCATTCCAGGCCCCAACACAGACTCCCACTGCCATACTGCTGCACACGTTGGCCGAGAAGTCCGTCAGGTCGTCTTCTCAAAACAGTCCGCGCACCTTACCATTTTTAAATTCAGCGACCGCGAACCATCCCGCTCATGAGGCAACGATGTCCGGCACCAATTTCGATTCAACCAACGCCCAAGTAGGCGTGATCATGGGCAGTCGCAACGACTGGGATACCATGAAACATGCTGCTGAAGTTCTTGATACTTTGGGAATCCAGAACGAAAGGTTGGTCGTGTCAGCGCACCGCACTCCAGCTCGCATGTTTGCTTATGCTCAAAAAGCCGAGGAACGTGGGATCAAAGTCATCATAGCCGGAGCAGGTGGTGCGGCCCACTTGCCTGGTATGGTTGCCTCTGAAACGACGCTTCCCGTCATCGGGGTCCCAGTGCAAAGTCGAGCATTGCAGGGCCTTGATTCGCTGCTTTCCATCGTTCAAATGCCCGGTGGGATCCCTGTCGCAACCATGTCGATCGGGAACGCTGGAGCGAAAAATGCCGGAATCATGGCCGCACGTATCCTCGCGTTATCGGACGAAGGCGTAAGATCCAGACTTGTAACCATGATCCAGCAGCAGACAGACGCAGTGCTGGAATCAGCCGACCTATAAGCAATGCATAATCGTTATGGAAATCCAAGCTGATAAATCACCCCCGCCAATGAATGACAAGGCTTCTTTAATTTGCGACCCACACCTACCGGGCTGTACGATCGGAATGGTCGGTGGAGGTCAATTAGGACGCATGTTTGCGGTCGCAGCTGCTGCCATGGGGTACAAAGTCGTCATCTTTACCGATGCAGAGAACTCACCCGCATCTCATGTTGCTGACCAAACGGTTGTCGGTGATTTAAATGATCAAGCAGCAATCGATCGGTTTGCTGAGCAATGTGACGTGATCACGTTGGAATTCGAAAATATTCCTGCCACAACCATCGCACGATGCCGCAAATTTGCGCCCACTTACCCTTCCGCGTCGGTATTGGCGACGGCACAAGATCGTCTGGTCGAGAAAACAACGTTTCACGATGCCGGACTGCCTGTCACCCCCTTTCGAAAAGTCCATGACTTTGATTCGCTGCAATCCGTTGGGGAAGAATTAGGCTGGCCACTGATCATCAAAACCGCACGCAGCGGGTATGACGGCAAGGGCCAACATCGCATTGAATCCGCAAGCGATGCAAATCAGGTGCAGTGGTCGACGGCAACCGAATGGATTGCAGAACAGTGCATTCAATTCGAAAAGGAAGTGTCGGTCATCGTCGCCCGAACCCCGGACGGACGTTGCGAAACCTTTCCGATTTTCGAAAACACGCACGCCAATCACATCCTTGACATTTCAGTCGCCCCTGCCGACTTGACGAATAGCATGGCGGAAGAAGCCCGCCGTATCGCGGTTGCTGCGGCGGAAATCCTAGATGTGGTGGGACTGCTGTGCGTCGAACTATTTGTTCGCGGTGACAAGATCCTGATCAATGAAGTCGCTCCTCGCCCCCACAACTCAGGGCACCTCACGATTGAGGGCTGTGAGACGAGTCAATTCGAGCAACACGTTCGTGCGGTTTGCAACTTGCCTCTGGGAAGCACCAAGCAACGCACACCCACCGCAGCCATGGCGAATTTGCTAGGTGATCTGTGGGCACCCGATGGCCAAGCCCCGGACTGGATGGCGGCACTTGCCGATCCGGGTATTAGCCTGCATTTATACGGGAAAGCCCAACCCAAACCCTCACGGAAAATGGGACACCTGACGATCACGGGGCAAGACCGCGACGCTGTGGTGAGCCGTCTCACCGAAGCCAGAGCAAAATTACCCCAAGCCGATCGCTCCTAAAGCTGTCCCGACTTAATCGCTCACAAGTGTTATCAGGGTTTCGAAAGTGAAATCCCCCCGAAATCAGAAGCACTTCAAGCGTGGTTCTGTTGCGCTGACTGCCGATTGAAAAATAGGTAGACGTACTTCGCCCCAACATAGACTGCGATGGCAGTCCATAACCCTGCGGTGTCAGCTGCGAAATCGAGTACGTCTGGATATCGGCCCGGAATGAAATTCTGCGTAATCTCATCGATAGCGGCATACAGCATCCCTACCAACCCAATGATGGCAAAGCGTTTGAACCAATGAGGGGAATTTGTGACATAGCACAACAGACCACCGAGAAGAAAAAAGGCTGAAAAGTGCTTGACCTTGTCATTCACTCCGTGAATGCCCCCCAAACGCAAATCAAGGATTTCACCCATATTCGGCAAGTGAGTGCCTACGAATAAGCACAACCAGTACGCTGCGAGCACAACGACGGCCAAACGAAATCCAAAAATGGTTATCTTAGTTACGGGACGCATGTCTGCTCGCTCCATCGAGTAGGCTTGGAAAGTGGCCTGAACAAAGACGTTTCCCGAGAAGTGTCGTTTAACGCTCCCTAGCTTCCGTCCCCGAACCTCACCTTTACTTTGCACTGTGTGCTTCTCCCCCAACCAAGACAATCCCAATCCACTCTCCATTGAAGGTATGCATCGTGATTCTCAAGCTGATTGGCCAGTCAAATTTATTTCACTTTCAGGCTTTTACACTGGTAATCCTCATCGGCCTGGTGGGCCAGCCAGTTGAATCCATCGCGGATACTGCATCCCCATCGACGCCTGCGACTACTTCAAATGGCGATGCAAAAAAGAGTCTTTTCAAAAGTAGTTCAACTCGTTTGGGATTCGGAAAATCGCGACCGAAGCTCCTGCAACGACTCCGTGAGAGGCTTTCAGGACTTCCCAACGGCAATGCCAGCCAGCCCAACGAAGACGAGGCCTGGAAGACGCTCAAAGACAAATGGGTGGTGAGCCAATTTGGTGGTGACGGACCAGTTGTGATCAAAGACAAACTGATCACCATGGGCTTCGGAGATCCGTTGACAGGCATTCGCTGGGAAGCTGAATT
>NZGD01000251.1 GCA_002690925.1 Rhodopirellula sp. | reverse complement strand
CGCTTCTCTAGGCGAAAACCAAGCAGCCGCAGTTGACGGTCTCCCTGCCTGACGGCTGCCAAGCGTCGTTCACTCTCATTTAAGAGTTCTTCTGCAATCTTTGTTTCGGATTGCCGGAAGAACAGGTTTTGCTCAAGGGCAAGACGGACAGCACGAACCAATACTTCTACATCTGGTTGCCAGTCGTCTGCATCCGAGCTTGTGGCGGCTAATTTGTCGATTTTCTGTTGGACTTCCAGCACCCGACCGTCCAGCATTTCACGAACTGCCGCATCAATGTTCCTGCCTTCCGGAGGTAGTCGCTTGAATTCCTGAGCTGATGCTATCTGGCACAGAAGCATGAATAGACAAGGGAAAATCGGCTTCATTGGTTTTGTCACTTTTCGACTCCAGAAATCCAAGTGAAAAAGTCAGCCATGACGTCAGGCATTGAGCGGGATTAGCCGCCGACTGACAGGTTGATGCACACATTTATGATGGTCGAGGCTTCGCGGTACAGCCATCCATGCTGGAGCCATTTGGCCCCTGTGCAAGCGTAGAGTTATTTGAAGATAGAAATCCTACTGTCCTCTGGCTCATTACCTTCCACCACGATAGGACCTTGTCTTCGCCATCGTGAAATCAGCCGTTGAGGTGCGGATGATTTAGTTTTGTAATGCAAGAACGCTCGCGGTCACATCCGGCTTCATCAGGCTGCAAGGTTCGAGTTCCGGGTCGAGTAGCAGGCCATATCCATCAGGCATGTATTCCAGCATCGCCGATCCATTGACGAGTATTCCATCCACCGACTCATCTTCCGCAAAGAGATCATCCATCTCATCCACGAAAGCTTTGGCGTTCTCTTCACTGGTGAAAGCTATCAGGACCTCAACATCTTCCAGTTCCGCTGTCAGTGCGCCAACGTTTTCTTCTTCGTTTTCACCAGCCTTGGAAGTGCTTAGCAGGATAAACTCACTCGCGAGGATCTTGCTATGAATATCTGGCACGTCGCCGTTGTTAATCGCTTCGTGGACATTCGGGGTTGAATCAGACATGGCACTTCGTTGTCGGTAGTGGGGGCTTGCTGGAGCGGTGCATCCGCTTTGGTCAGATCAAGAGTATACCGTCAGATGTACAAAGTGTGACAGCTGCATCGTATGCAATGCTGCTGAGAGCGATTACTTGCGAAAGGAGTGAAGTGACGAGCCAATGTGCTCTAAAATTTTGCATGCATGTTGAAATCGGTAGCCTTGAAGTGACCTTGGATCTGTTTCGCGTAGGTTTTGAGATGCTGAGGTCAAACCTGCAAGTGAGTGGTTTTTTGTGCTAGATTGTCGAAGTGAATGGCCGCGACGATGAGCCGTTGCAGAGCGAGTTTCGTAATTGAAATGGAAGGGTCGAAGCCTGTTAGGTGTGGGTGACAACACGAGCGACAGCGGACGATTCGATAGTGTTGGCCGCTGAAGAGCGTTCAGGTTGCAGTCGCAGGGGTTTGGAATCGCGAAGCGCGAATAGCAGAGTTGTATTTAAATGCACAGTGAAATGGATCCGATCGGAGGCGACGAGCAGACGCTTCTCACTCCGCTGCAGTTTCTGCCGGGTATGGGGCCAGTTCGTGCACAGCGATTTGGTCGCTTGGGATTACGCAACGCACAGGATGTGATTTTTCTGTTTCCGCGTGACTATGAGTACCCGGCACCCACTGCGACGGTGGATTCGTTGGAAGAGGGTGAGCCAGCAGCATTGGTTGGGAAAGTTGTGGACGCCGAGTTTGTTTCGAGGCGGCCGGGAAGATCGATGTTTGCTGCCCTGATTCAAAATGACTCTGGGGTGGTGCGTACTCTGTTTTTCAATCAGCCCTTTCGTGCTGATCAACTTGAGATAGATCAAGCCGTTCTGATTTCCGGTACGCCAAAGATGAACGGAATGAGAATGGAATTTGTCCATCCCAAAGTGACCCTGCTGGACGATGACGAAGATGTGCCAGAGCCGAGAATACTTCCTGTCTATCCTTTGTCTGATGGCATCAAGCAGTCAGAGGTCAGGCGTGTTGTTGCGGAAACAACAGAACGGCTGGCTGATCAATTGGTAGAGGTCATGCCTGACTCACTGCGACATGAAGCGGCCAATGAGTTGCGGCAGTGTGGAGTTGAGTTGGAGGGGGATCTTGTCAAAATCGATGCCGCGTTGAAGTCACTGCATCAACCTGATTCACGTGAACATCTACTCGCTGCCAGAATGCGTTTGGTATTTCAGGAATTATTGGTCATGCAATTAGCATTGGCCATGAGGCGTCGCCAGTTGACAACCGATTTGCATTCGCCACCACTGGCTGCAAATGCCATGATTGATGCCAGGATTGTGAATCGTTTCCCATTTGAATTGACGGGTGATCAGAAAATAGTAATTGGTGAAATCAGTCGTGATATGGCACGTCAATTTCCCATGAATCGTTTACTACAAGGCGATGTGGGTAGTGGCAAGACTGTCGTCGCTGTTTATGCGATGATGCTTGCGGTCGCCAACGGGCATCAAGCAGCGTTGATGGCACCCACCGAGGTACTGGCCCGGCAGCACTACAAGACGCTGACTGAGATTCTGGCTGAAAGTCGCGTAAGTGTTGGGTTGCTGTGCGGTTCACTTACAGCGACCGAACGACGCAGTGTGATCGAGTCGACTGCAGCAGGGACGACTGATCTTTTGGTAGGAACCCAGGCTTTGATTTATGGGGGAATCGATTTCAAGTCGCTTGGACTCTGTGTGATTGATGAGCAACATAAATTTGGTGTTGCTCAACGTGTCGCGTTACGAAGTGGTGGAATTGACCCCCATTATCTGGTGATGTCGGCGACACCGATTCCGAGGTCCGTCGCGATGACTTTGTTCGGTGATGTTGAGTTGAGCACCCTCAGGGAAAAGCCACCAGGACGGGGGAAGGTAAGTACTTATCTGGCTCATGATGGATGGAAAGATCGCTGGTGGACCTTTGTTCGCGAGCGACTTGATGAAGGTCGGCAGGTGTTTGTGGTGGCACCACGTGTTTCCATGCCAACGAACGAGGGTGAAGCAGGGGAAGATGTGGCGTCAGTTGAAGCTGTTTTCGAAGAGTTGTGCAATGGTGCCCTGGCAGATTACCGCTTGGGTCTGTTACACGGAGGCATGCACCCTGAGGAGAAACAATCCATTATGGATGCGTTTTCTGATGGAAAAATACAAGTGTTGGTAAGCACCACGGTGATTGAAGTCGGTATCAATGTCCCCAATGCAACGGTGATGACCATTCTCGGCGCGCAGCGTTTTGGATTAGCCCAACTGCATCAATTGCGAGGTCGGGTTGCTCGCGGTAGCCATGAAGGACATGTTGGTGTTTTCACCGATGGGGATACTTCACCTGAGGACAATGAACGCTTGCAGGTGTTTGAGCAAACAGACGATGGCTTCGAATTGGCCGAGGCAGATTTTCGACTACGTGGGCCCGGAGACATGCTTGGCAGACAGCAAAGCGGACTACCACCGATGAGGATTGCCGACTTGATTCGTGATCAGGATGTACTCATTGCTGCTCGTGCAATTGCACAGTCCATGATCGACTCAGATCCAGATCTGAGTGGTGAGGGACTGGGCGAGCTTAGAAGTCAGGTTTTGAGGCGATATGGAAAGCGTATGAACCTTGGTGATGTCGCCTGATTATACAAGCTGACCATCGACTAGTTCCTTGCGCTCTTTCATTGCGCTTGCCAGTGCGTCGCTGTGTGTGACGGCAATTAAAATTGCCCCAGAAGCTTGCTGCAGTTCAAGTAGAAGTTCGCTGATCGATTCTGCTGTGGCACGATCCAAGTTGCCCGTGGGCTCATCTGCCAGAATCAAGGATGGATTCATCAGGAGAGAGCGTGCGATCGCAACTCGTTCACGCTCACCCCCAGACAGTTCGCCGGGAAGGTGATCATGCCGGTCAGCTAACCCCACAGACTCAATCAATTCGTGTCCGCGAGTCACCTGATCCTTCGACGTTTTTCCCGACGCCAATGCAGGTACGAGTACGTTCTCGAGCACGGTCAAATGCGGAAGCAGATGGTGGTCTTGGAATACGAATCCAATGTGCTGATTACGAAACTGCGCCAGCGCATTTTCATCCAACTCGAATGGATCAATCCCATTGATGCTGACAGTTCCCGAGTTGGGGTGATCCAGCGTCCCCAGGATTTGCAAAAGAGTGCTCTTGCCGCTTCCACTGGGCCCAACAATGGCCACCGAATCACCTGCAGAAAGTTCCAATGAGACGTCCTGCAGGACATCTAGCGTTTGCGTAGAGCCAGAAAATGACTTGGTGAGATTGGATACTACCAAATGATGTGCAGCCTTGGATTCGTTCATCTGCATAACTGACAAAGGGCGAGCGTTGCGAGACCATAAAATGTGTATTCGACGTCAGCTGTCTGATCGAGCGTAAAGCCGACGAATCCACCCTCGGGTGATTGCATGGACAAAGCATATCGATTGATTGCTTCAATGTTCACCTCCGAGGTCGAATTCAGATCAGACAAAGTCAATAAGCCGGTGAACGAACTCAGTAAATCAGCAAACGGGATTCGGGTATTTGCGGTGAATCCACCTTCGTCAGACTGCATTTCCGCGAGGAAGTCAGCAGTGTTTTGTTGTTCGTCCAAGTTGAGTTTGCCGAGTGCTTTGAGGGTTCCGATGGCTGCCGCCGTTGGGTTCACACCCGGTCGTTTGGCGGCCCGGATTTCAAGGTAGCCCCCTTCCAACTGCTTTTGTGATTCCAGAAAAGCTACGATGCCATCGATGTTCGGAGTGGGAATTTCGATCAATTGATAACAGAGGATCGAGAGGAAAGTCTGGTAGGTGCTGCCGGCCCTGCCCTCTGGTGTCTTGGCAAATCCGCCGTCATCGATTCGCAGCGTTGAAAGGAGATCAGAGACATTCTGTCGCCAATGGACATCGTCGTCGGGAATGACAATCTCGCCGACCGCAAGCTCTACGATGGCCGATCCAAAGATCAATGAAATCAAATCAATGATGGATTCTTTGCGTGTCAGGCGTTGTTTCAGAAACCGGGCGGCCCGGCCCCCGATCTGCGAGTCGAGGGCGTCAAGAATCCACAGACCACGCAGGGCAAAGGCGGTGTAATACGGATCGCTTTCGCCTTCCCGTCCAGCGAAGCCTCCGTCGTCACGCTGCTGTCCGATTAACCACTGGGCATGCCGGGAACGCAGCGATGAATCCAGTTGGGATGCACCGATTGCGAGCTGTAGGGTCAATTCCTGAAGGTAGGGAACGCTCACGCAGTCCCTTGCGGATTGAAGTACTGGGGTTCATTGCCCTCTTTCCATTTGATGTTGCAACCAATGGAGGGTGTTTGTTGCTCAGAAGGACTTTGATCATTCAAGACAGCATCGATTGCTGACCGAAGATCTTCACCCGTGACAGGAATATCACTTTTCGGTCTGCTGGAATCGAGTTGTCCTCGATAGACGAGTTTTTGCCCACTGTCGAAAAGATAAAAGTCCGGTGTGCAGGCAGCAGCATAGCTTTGAGCGACTTCCTGCGATTCATCAAAGAGGTAGGCGAACTGATAGCCTCTTTCAGACTTTTCGACGGCCATCGCCTCCAATGAATCATCCGGGTACTTGTCAGCGTCATTGCTGCTGATTGCGACGACGGTCAAGCCCTGCGGTATGTAATCGTCCGACAGAGATTTAAGTTGGTCAGCTACATGTTTGACGTAGGGGCAATGATTGCACATGAAAATCACGAGCAATGCTTTGCTACCTGCCAATGCGGCCAGATCAACGGTGTTGCCGTCAGTATCAGGAAGCGAAAATGCGGGCGCTTGAGTACCCAGCGGAAGCATGGTGCTGGCAGTACGTACCATCGATGATCCTTTGTGGAAGAAAAAGCTGACGTATCTTCAGTGGTTGATCAATACATGATCAACCTTGGTTGCGTGAAGCAAGCAGTGATTACTTGCTTTGCAATTTGTCCAATAAACGACCCGGGCTGCCCATGGCATGGTATCCACCATCCACGTGCAGGATTTCTCCTGAGATCCCTTCACTATTGTCACCGAGCAAGAAGGCGCCTGTACGACCGACCTCATCATGACTCACATTCCTGCCCAGCGGTGCCATGTGTTCATAGAGTGACAGCATTTCTTCGACACCCGCTGCTCGCCCTGCCAGAGTACGGATGGGGCCTGCGGAAAGTGCGTTGACTCGAACACCCTGGGGGCCCATGTCATAGGCCAGATACCTTACGGTTGCTTCCAGAGCAGCTTTGCAAATTCCCATCACGTTGTAGCCGGGGACACATTTTTCACCGCCAAAGTAGGTCATGGTAGCGATAGCTCCACCAGGATTCATGATCGGCTTTGCCGCCGCGGTGCAGGCAATCAGGGTGTAGACACTCACATCCATCGCCAACTTGAAACCATCGCGGCTGGTGTAGACCGTCTCTCGTGACAAGTCATTTCTGTCAGCAAAGGCAATCGAGTGGAGTAAAAAGTCGATTTTCCCGAACTGCTCGGCAGTATGGTCAAATACCCGCTGAATGTCTTCGTCCTTTTGTGCATCCATCGGGACGAGGAATTTTGCGTTTTCGTATTTGTCCGTCAGCTGGGAGACTCGCCGACGATTCCGCTGCCGTTCGTCATCTTCGCGGTCCGGAAGGTGCGTGAATCCGCATTCTCCGCCTGCTTCCATGATTTGTTTTGCAATGGCCCAGGCGATCGAATGATCATTAGCCACACCTAGAACAAGGCCTTTTTTTCCGTTGAACTGCATATCAAACGATTCCTGCTTGGCGAAATTTACCGTCATGTCATTCGTGGGTGACGGGAGATCCAGCGCACAGGATACCGCCTATCCCTTGGAGTCGTCTATTTCCCTAAAACATGACAAAATGAAGTCCTTGGCCGGTCCGAGCGTCTCTCTCCATCTCCGAATTCCCCATTTTCCTGTCTGAGTGATCCGTTGAAAGACCGCACCCAGCCCCAAACGTCACAAAATGCAGAGATTCGCCTCTTCTCCGAGGTCCTCAATGCTCTGAAAAGGGATATTTCACGCGCAGACTTCATTCAATTGATGTTTCCTGCTGTGATGTCATGGTTGGAGGGAAATACAGGTGGCATCGTGAATCAGGCTTCCGGCCGATGGATTCGTGAGATTTGGATGGGAAACCAGGAAGATGTTCCAGAATTATTAATCGGGGAAACGCTCGATCTGGGAAAAATCCAGTATGCCGATGGGTGGTTCGTCGCTCCGATGGTAACTGCGGGCCACCGTGATCAGGTGGAAGCAACAGGATTGCCAGATGATGCTCCTCTGGTTGCCGCCTTATTGGTATCCGCTGAGGAAAGCAATGAAGCAAATCCCCGCCAGTTCATCCAACGCTTGCATCGAATCACTGAGTTGCTGATCGCGGCGTTTGAAAATATCGATGGTCGTCACTTGCGAATCCGCCGCGTCAACCAATTGCAAGCTGTCTTGGATGCGTCAGCGCAGTGGCAAAGATTAGAAGACGACACCGTGTTGTTGCATGGGATCGCAGATACCGCTACCGAATTGTTGGATTGCGAACGTGCCAGCATCTTTCTTTGGGATAAACGACGTAAGAAATTAATCGGCCGACCAGCGCTGGGTGTCGCAGAGGGAGCATTGGAAGTGGACGACGATGTTGGTGTTGTCGGAGAAGTCCTGGGTACACAGGAGTCAAAAATATGGAATGGCGGGAGCGATGATGAGTCAAGAGTCAACCGGAAAGTTGATCAATCGCTCGAATTTGAAACACGATCACTTGTCGCAGTTCCAATGCACGGACAACGCAATGATTTGATTGGTGTGTTCGAGGCGATCAATCATAACGGCGAGGGATTCGAAGCTAGCGATGCAACTGTTTTGAGGGACTTGGCAACGCATGCTGCAGTTGCGATCCAATCGCTCAAAACACGGAAGAAGCTGGCTGCTACATGTGATCGCCTGGTCGAGGATGCTGCATCAGCCAGTCCGCTGATTGGGGAACACCCAAGTATTACCAAAATTCGTAAAACGTCGGCAAAAGTCGCGAAGACAGATTTATCTGTTTTGGTGCTGGGAAAGAATGGTACTGGCAAAGAGGTCCTGGCACGGCACATCCACTTTGAAAGTGAGAGACGCAATGCGCCTTTCATTGCTGTTAATTGTGCGGCTCTGGTCGAATCACTCCTGGAAAGCGAACTGTTCGGCCACGAGAAAGGTGCTTTCACTGACGCTAATCAAACACGGCAAGGTAAATTTGAATTGGCTAGCAGTGGAACCTTGTTTCTTGATGAAGTTGGTGACATGAGTCCTGGCGGTCAAGCAAAATTGCTGCGGGTTCTTGAAGAAAAGGTTGTCGTACGAGTTGGTGGCTCACAAACTATACCGGTCGATGTTCGCGTCATTGCGGCAACCAATCAGCCACTCGAAGAAATGATTGCCGAGAAACGCTTTCGCGAAGATCTTTACTTTCGTCTCAATGTCGTCAATTTGTCACTTCCGCCATTATCGCAACGTGGAGATGACATTCTTTTGTTAGCCAATCATTTCCTGGAACAATTCTGTTATCAAATTGGTCGTTCCGTGCCCGTTTTCCAGAGGAACGCCCAGGATGCTCTGCAGTCGCATCCGTGGCCTGGGAATATCCGGGAATTAAGGAACACCATTGAACGTGTTGCTTACCTGTGCGGTGATCAAGAAATTGAAAAAGATGATTTGATGCTCACCACTGCCCTGCGGAATGCTGGACAAGGCCACTTGCCCATCACGGGGACACTGAATGATGCAACAAGACAGTTTCAAGTCGAACACATCGAACGCGCGATCGAAATGTGTTCAGGAAATATGACAGATGCTGCAGCGTATCTGGGTCTGCATCGTTCCAATATTTATCGGAAAATGGGGCAGCTTGGGATGAAAAGACCGGAGGATGATGAGCGTTCGAATTAGAAAAATTCTATCTTGTTGATGGCGGGGTTCTCTAAGCCTCACCGCACCAGAAGCGTATTGCTTTTTCATACAGGTCGATGCCTTGGGAAAGCTGCTCGACCTCCAGCCACTCATCAGAGGTATGTGCTTGCGCAATATCACCGGGGCCGCAGACGGCACGATGTTTGAGTTCGTTAAACTCCCCGCCGTCAGTTCCGTAACAGACTGTCTTGGGACGACTGCCAGCTAACGTACAGAAATCGCGGATGCAGGAATTATCGGGATCGATCCATAGTGGAGATCCCCCTTCACAAACCTGAAACTGGAGTCCCAGCACTTTTGCTTTTTCCTCAACCCTTGCCATAAGATCTCTGCCATCGATCCCCGGCATGGGACGTAGGGAAACCCAGGCCACCGACTTCGCTGGTGTAATGTTGACGGCCTTGCAGCCGTCACTAATTCCATAGTTCCACGATAGCACTGGCGGATCAAAACGTTGGTCATGGTACTGCTGGGAGTGCTCTGTCTGTTTTTGAATATCGAGCAATTGTTGTAAGAGCGGAACCATGGCCTCGTTAGCGTTGACGCCGTCAGTGGTGCTGCTGTGAGCTGCTTTTCCATGGCTCGTGATCCTCATGCCAACAATCCCCTTGTGTGCATGCACAACTGACAGGCGTGTTGGTTCACCGATGATCGCAACCGGTTGAGACCGCACAATGTTGCGATACTCTGCCGATTTTTGTACCAAGTCTTTTGCACCCAGAAAGCCGACTTCTTCATCTGCAGTGCAGGCGATCCACAATGGTGAGTGCTGTTGTTTTGCTGGTACTCTGGCCGCAGCTGAAAGCATCGCTACCAGTGAACCTTTCATGTCACAGGATCCCCGACCATAAATGCGATCTTCGTGAATGACGCTTCGGAAGGGGTCTCCACCGGGACCGGTCCAGTCATCTGCTGGAACGACATCTGTATGACAGAAGTAAGCCAGCCCACCATTTTCAGTAGACCCTGCAGCGGCTGGTTCTCGACGGGCAACGAGATTTGTTTTTGGTACGCCTTGGGGATCGACGTAGGTTGTTTTTTCAACATCAAAACCCAGATCAGCAAGGGCTTCGCTAGCCGTTTCTGAGACATCAGCGTTGCTGGTGGAACTGACAGATGGATGCCCCACCAGTTTCTGGAGTGTTTCGATGGAATGCTGTAGCGAGAGCATCTTGGTGCCTGATGAGCTCGACCAGGAGGATGGTAATTCTTCCCGCCAAGCCTAGGTGATGGAAAGCAACATTGCTATCCATCTTCAGAACATCTGTTTCAATGTCTCAGAAATGCGTTTTGGATCTGCACCCCTGACATCATCCAAGTCACTCAGCCATTGAAGTGCTTCTTTGCGACTTTCTTCGTTTGCTATGGGACTGATGGACTGATAAATGGACTTTGCGGCCGTTTGGGTGGGAGATGCAGGTATGGTGAAAGAAGCCAATTTATGGGCCAGCGAGAAGGGAAGCTCATCAAACTGGTACGTCTTTTTTCGAGCATTGAATTGGATGGCGATAAAGTCATCCCCTTTTTCGACAACGATCACACGAAAGTCTTTCGTGACTTCGAAGTCATTGCCGACGTTGATTTCTGCCACAGCCTTCTTGATACCACCTTGGTAGAAGGAAGCCAGATCGGCCACTTCGTACAATGCCGCCGCACGCTCTTTTTGCTCGTCATTCATCGGCAACTCAGATGTTTTTTCGGCCGCAGCTTTCATGTCGTCCCACTTTGCGGATTTGATCAGCATCGTCACGTTAGCCAACTGCTTGTCTGCTTCGGCCACCATCTCAGCCGTGATGGCAGGCTTTTCCGGAACTGCCGGGGGTTTCGGATTGGAGTCAGCCATCGGTGCGTCGGGCTCTGGGTCAGGACTTTTTGTCAGATCATCATCCTGCATCTTTTTTTCCAGATCTGTCATGCCTCCTGTATTTCCTGCTGTCTTTTTGCTTGGACCGAGAGTTCCCATTACGGGATCGGGTTCGAGACGCTCAGGAGTTGCTTTACCCCGCGGAGCCTCTTTGTTTTCGCCTTTGTTCGCCGTTGCCTGCTTGCCTGCGGTGGAGATGGTGAGTGAGCCGTCTGATTGCGTGATGGCGACTTCACCTCGATTCACCATGAACCAAATGAGGATTCCAATGATGGACAGCATGCCGATTGCAAAAGTTCCAAATATCATCAGGCCCAAGATTGGCTTGGGACGCCGGCGGGGTTTTCGTCCTGCTGGGGAACCAACCGTCTTTTGAGCAGGTACAACCAGTGGAATGCTGTCAAGCGACGCCGTCGTCCCGGACGTTTCGT
Source organism: Rhodopirellula sp. (assembly GCA_002690925.1). Classification (GTDB taxonomy): domain Bacteria; phylum Planctomycetota; class Planctomycetia; order Pirellulales; family Pirellulaceae; genus Rubripirellula. The sequence continues at coordinate 90,761 of NZGD01000251.1, read as the reverse complement.
GGGTAGGTGTGCCAAACATGCCCGCAGGTATCTCATTGGATCCTTTCGATTCAGCGGTAGACGATGTATCTGATGCGACAGTTGCGGAGCTTTGTGGTTCGGTTGGGAGGATGGCGGCAAGAGGGTCAGTGCTGACTAATGGATCTGCAGCAGGAAGCATTCCGGCAAGAGGATCAGCGGATGGCAGAATGCTGGCGAGCGGGTCACTACTAGCAGTATCTGCGGGTTCATCCGCGATAATTCCAAATCGCGCATCCAGCTTGGCTTTTGTTTTTGGATTTGCGAGGGTCAAACGGGCTTGCTGTGCCAGCTTGGCTGCTTGGGTCCAAAGCTTGGCATTGGTGCCTTCTTTTTGCCGCTTCAGGTTGCCAACTACCTCACGGATTTTGTCACTGATGATTGTGAGATCCTGTTCCCCGTCTTCGATTCCAAAGACCTGATAGGCATGAGGCTCCTTTACGCCTTCAGGAATGGGCAATAGGTCGTAAATGTTGGTGGCCGACATTTCTGGGACTGCTTGAAAGGTATGAATGAAGGTATGAATATCGAGTGGGTGTCAGCTTCGCCAAGTTTCGATCACGCTTCAATTCAGCGTGCTGCTGGTGTGGTACTGGATAATGATAATGCTGTAGGGGTTGAACCGGACTTGATCCCTTTGGATACGAACAAGCGTGAGGCTTTCTTAGGTCTCAAGATAGCGGCTGCGGAGAATCTTTCAGCCTCAAAGAACTTTCCTACCCTCCTAGTTTGATGATTGCAAATGAAGTAACCCTCGGCAAACCAAATTGTCAATTCGCTCGTGATTATGCTTCAAATGAGGCGACACAACTGGGGCATCTCCACCAGTCAAGACAATCGGAACGACGTCTTCAGCAATATTTGCTTGGTTACAGTATTCGAAAATGAGGCGATCAATGGCCGCAGCGGCTGCTGTGAGCACCCCGCTAAAAATGGCATCTTGGGTATTTTTCGCGGGATATTGTGGTTGTCGATCAAGCGTGCTGAGCAATGGGAGGCTCGCAGTTCCCTTGGATAGTGATGCGAATTGCATGCCCAAGCCTGGCATAATCGCCCCGCCTGTAAATTTGCCGTCCCTCGCCACGAGGTCGACCGTGATGGCCGAACCCGCGTCAACAATGATTACTGGGGGGGCGGATTGAATCGTCGCTGCGTAAGCGGAGATAAGGCGATCGATACCAAGTCGCTCTGGTTCATCCACGTTTGGTTCCATTGGGATGTCCCGCCATGTCACCATGTTCACATTTGCTGCTGGACAGATTGTGCGTAGATGTTCTGCCAATGTCTCGGCGGCCGCTGGATGAACACTTGCAATATGCCACACGAGTGCCTGTTCGTCGTTTCGGTCTTGCGCCCATTGAGTTGCAGCTATCTGCCAATCATTCTCGATGAGTAATAGAGAGTATTCGTGAAGAGTTTCCGCGGTACTCACTGCCAACTTGATGGCGGAGTTTCCGATGTCAACGGCGATGTTCGTCGTTGCCTTCATCAGTCTTCTTCCCCACCCGCTCTCGGTTCTTGGGAAATTTCATCAAAGTCTTTGGCTTGCACCTCATCTGAAAGATCTTGTGTTGGACCAGCAAGGTGAGGCGGTAGACGCTTTCCCTGCTGTGCCGGAGTTCTGACTAAATCCGACTCCCGCAAGACAGTGACTTCTTCCCCTGCTTCGATCATTCGTTTGCGACGAAGATCTACACGCGACATGATTTCGGACATCAAGGCGTGTAATCCATCTCCCGTCATCGAGCTGATCAACAGGACATTGCGGCCGGTTGCTTCCGCTAATGCATCACGAACATCGGCAGAGCCATCAAGCTCACTTTTGGTAATTACGATAATCTCATCTCGTTCACCGAGTGATGCGTCATATTCACAAAGTTCACTGCGGATGGATTTGTAATTCTGAACGGGATCAGTGCGGTCGATCGGCATTGGTTCTACCAAGTGCACTAGCAGTCCAGCGCGTTCGACATGTCTCAGAAACTCATGCCCCAAGCCAACGCCATCGCTTGCTCCTTCGATCAATCCTGGGATGTCAGCCATGACAAACGATTTACCTTCTCTGACGTCGACTATTCCAAGATTGGGGTGTTTCGTTGTGAAGGGGTAATCTGCGATCTCCGGTCGTGCACTTGAAATGCGACTTAGCAGAGTACTTTTTCCTGCATTGGGCATGCCGACCAGGCCAACGTCAGCGATGGATTTCAGTTCCAGAATGACGTCACGGACTTCGCCGAGTTCTCCGATTTGACGTTCGCGAGGAGTTCGGTTGGTGCTGCTTTTGAAGTGGGCGTTGCCTTTTCCACCTCGACCACCGCGAGCGATCACAAATTGTTCACCGTGCTTTTTCAAATCTTTGATGACGAAACCGTGCTCAGCATCAATCACCGTTGTGCCTGGTGGTACCAGCAACGTTTGATCTTTCCCTTGCTTGCCGTGCCGTAATGCCCCCTGACCAGGAGCCCCCTTTGGCGCTCGAAACATGCGGCGATTGGCGAACGCAGCAAGGCTGTTGACGCCCAATCGAGATTCCAGAATCAAGCTGCCTCCATCGCCCCCGTTTCCACCATCGGGACCGCCACGCGGGACGTATTTTTCGCGACGCATGCTGGAACAGCCATCACCACCCTTTCCAGCTTGCAATTCAATTATCACACGATCAACGAACATGACTGCTTCTACAGGGTTTGCGACCAGCTATCAGGGGAATTCGGTGTTGCTGTATCCGGTCGGGCCAAGGCAAAGGCCCGATCATGATGTTGCCCGGCAATTCTTTACTTTTTGCCAGGTAGCTCAAGAAGTCGACAATCCGCTGGCTGGAGCTTTTTCAAGTTACTCCACTGCCCCCGACTCTGATGGCCGATTCGATGACACCCAGATCCGCTCACGAAGGTCAAAGAATTTGCATCTAACCGGAGGATTGAGACTCAGCCCAAAAGGGCATTTTGTGTCGTTCCGGATGCTGAAGGGACGCGGTCAACGGACCACTTCTACCCCTCAGTGGAATCCCGCGACAAGTGAATGTCTAGCGGGAAGACCAAGAAATCGTTGTTAATTTGCAGTAAGCCGCCCTCAGGCGCTAACGAAATAACCAGCGATAATCCAGACGTTCCTCTAATCCATATTGTTCCAGGATGTACTTCTGCTCCTTCGGATCATCGAAGGCAGGCACTCCAAAACGAATCAAATCCTCAGTCTGCCGGACGGCATCACCAGGGCGATAGAAGTTCAGTTGTAGAGCTTTCTGCTTGTACTCGGTCTGACCAGCGCCTTCCGCTTTTTCAAATGCGTTTGTCAAGCCAAACACTTCGACCGATACAAAGTCGAGGTTGGGATCCACATCTACCCAAGTGGCGACTCCCCACACGCCGGGACTCGATTTGTCGCTGCTGTACGGAATATCGATACGGGAAATTTCAACTGAGTTGTACAGAGGAGCACTGATTTGTTCGCGGACTTTGATTTTCTCACGAGCTGTTGGCAAAATGCGATCCAGGTACTGCCTGCCATCAATCTGGTTGCGGAGCAAGAACATGGGAAAGAACTTTCGCTTGTCAACGCGAACGGTTTCCATTCGTTGGAATACGTCCTGACCAGCGACCTTGTCTGCTGCGGGACGGAAATCGCCACCACGATAACGCACTCGGTAAACCATGTACCAAACCAGCTTTCGCTGCATTCGTCCATCTGGTCGAGGGACATCGATGTAAATTTGTCGAAGTGGTTTGAACGAAAACTCAAAACAGAAGACCGTGCGACGGAAGATCACTTCCTTGGCTCGATCCACCAGAGTGCGAGTGCGTGGGTCGAAGTGTGGTTTCGAATCTGGATGACCGGACGCCTCGCTGAAAACAATCTGTGGATAGCTGTTCAAAAATGGCTCCAACTTCAGTGGTCCATCGAACGTTTCCTCAGGCTGAATGGAACTCGGAATTACCGTCACGACTCCGGGGGAGAATTGTGTTTGCTCCTGAGTCGAAGGATCCTTACGCTGGCCCTGTTGGGCGATTGCTGGCACGATGCTCGTGAGGCACAGTGCAAAGCAGAGCTGGATTCTTGTAGCAAGTGTCATGTCAGAACCGTTTATTGCTTATTGCATTTCTTAGGAACAAGGCGTCGGGGAGGACAGCATAGTTCTCCCAAACCTCACTGGTTATTGTACTCAGCGAACTGAATTTGCGTTCGAAATCGAGTCAGCTACGTGTTTTGGTGTCATGTGGTCGGGCGGCTGGTTCGGCTCTTCCTCATCCGAGTTCAGCCTGCTCTGAGCCGATTTTCTCGACGGCTCGCTTTGGGAACGGGGCTCCGTGAACCTGATTGAACTGGCAAACTGCATGTCAGAGCTGCCAAATGCATCGATGTTGTCCCCCTCCATCGTGAAAGTAGCCACAATTTGCTTGCCACTCTCGTCCGATAGATGCATTAAAATCCATCTTATCGGAACCCCCTCTGCTGAGCCATTGGCAACGGCTCTTAAGATGCGAGTTCCGGATGCTGTGGTGCGTTCGTCGGACTCGACCATTTCAGTGAACTGATTGCCGAGAAGAAGTCGAACGTTCGATTCAAAAGCCGTTAGTGACCATGGTTGACCGTCGGTTGGTCGTGGCACGGGTTGTATGTCGCATTGGCCAATACTTTGATCATTCTCGACCATGCGCATCATCGCCGCCTCAGGCTGATCTTTCATCATCCGCCATCGACGATCCATCAGCACACCAAGGCCGAGTTCTTCGCTTTTGACTGATACAAACTGCAAATTGGCATCAGCCGGTTTGCTCACATCGATCTTTCTAACTTCGGCCGGCAAGGCGATCGTCGCCTTCAACGGTCGCCGAAGGATTTTGATCGTCGCTGCTACATCAAATCCCGGCTCCGCCCGCCCAATCTCACGAGTTTCGTGAAGTGCCATCGCGAGCCAGGTGCAACTGCTGAGCTTTCGGTCGAAGGTAAGCTTGCCAATGGTCCGGATGATGGTGGGCACGCCATCGATGGCCCCATCCACATCACCTCGCAACTGAATTCTTACCTCGTTTTCATTCACCGCGACGACTTCCGCTTCCACCCCACAAGCCATCACGGTAGTGAGATTGAGGATGGAGGCCATTGCATCGGCGGAGACAGTGTATTTTGATCCGATTCTGATTCGCTTCTCCGGCAGCAATTGATCGATTGCCATGCTGGATATCGGAGCGTGCAAAAGCTCAAGCTCGTCACGTTCGAAGAAATCCTCAATCCCGTAAACCTGCTCGGGGCGCGAGTCATTTCGGACAATCGTGTCGCGCACAGAGTCTCTTAGCTGTACTGTATGTCGCGTCCCGTTGAGAGTGCTTTCCGCTTTGGCACGGTGATAGTACCGTTCGGCTGCTATGCATCTTCTTGGTGGCATTAGCGAATCCGATGTGCCATCAGCCGCGCTCGGAACATCAGTACTCGCTGCAAGATGAAGCCGCTCTTCATATTCAAAAGATGCCTGGCTATCGATCGGCAGTTTCAGAATCTTGTCGCGTGAGATCGATGGATTGTGAGGGAGATTGACGTTTCCCTTCACCTCGACTTCCATGTGGATACGATACAAGTCCTGGCCATCGGTGCGTAGCAGTAGCCCGCTGGAATCTGCGCCTCGGCTCAAGCCCGGTGCGACCCCCAGCACGGTGGACGCCGTGATCAGGAACTTCCGTCGATCCAGTGCGGGTGAAGGGTGGTGTTGCTGCATTACGAGATGACCAAGGGACGATCAGCGATTTCCAAAAATATGGGTCTAGTGACCCACTCTTTAGATCGACGCGTTGCCGACGCTGATTCAGGGGAATCTGGTTAGAAAACCACGACTGCGAGCTCGCAGTGCTGGGCTTGCCGGACGTGTCTGCCAAATCGACAAAGTCGGCACCGATGAATCGTCTTGTCGCAAAATAAGACACGAGATGATGCAAAGTGTCGGAAAAAGTTACAAAGAGGGTGGACATTTCGCCGGCGTGACTACCCCAAGAGTGTTTTAGGAAATAGCTTTAAGTCTCGATGCTATCTGGGTTTAACGTGTTTTGGCATGTGATTCTTTCTATTCAATTGTCCGTTTGGCCCAATATTTCCTACACCCCTTCGTTGGTCAGTTGGTTTCCTGCCAGAGTTTGCACTACCAAGATTGAGGATAAAACGGCGAATTGGAAAACGAAGCAGTGCTCCAGTCGCGTTGAATTCAATAAATCAGTGAACATTTTTGGAAATCAATCGGTCTTATTGGTGGTACACGGAGTCTGTTTTACGCGTACCATCACAGAAGACGTCGGCAAGGAGCGGGCGTCTAGCTGCAGGTTCGAGATTGTTAGCGTGATGTTGATCAACAGATAGTGATGTTGACCAACAGATTTCAGTAAAGCAGTTTCAAACTGAAGGTACCCATGGACATCGCCCTATGGATTGGGTGATCCCCGGGCAACATTAGCAGATGGTTGAGCGATCCGCCGGGTTCGCAGGGAAAGAGAGATCAACCGGAAGCAAGCGCTGGGAGAGACGGAGATGCATGAAGATTATCGAGATGAAAAAGTTAGAGAACTGCGTGATCAACTGACTCGTTTTGCGCCAAAAACGAAGAAGGTGGAACAGGCTGCACTCACGGAAAAACTGTACGGTGAAGTGGAGCTCGATCGCTCTTATGCGTTCGACTACTGCTGTTTCCGCATCACGAACTATCGGCCAGAGGTACCAACGCGACACAGCATTGCTTCGGCCGATCTCAGGCATGATCTACGGCTCCTGATCGAAGACCTGAGCGATTCCGCTGATTTATCGGTCGGCGAGGTTGGGGAACCAGTACACACCGTAGATGAGCTCAGTAAGAAGTTCAAAGTATCCACCAAGACGATCAGTCGTTGGCGCGATGCCGGACTGGTAAGTCGTCGCCTGCTGTTTGGTGGACGAAAACGCGTTGGCTTTTTACAAAGCAGCGTTGATCAGTTTGTCGCTAAGAATCGTGGCAAAATCAGACGGGGGGAACGTTTCAGTCAGCTCAGTGAAGACGAAAAGTCCGAGATGATTGAGCGCGCCCGACAATTGGTCGAAGGTGGCGCCAGTCTCTCTGAAGTGACTCGACAACTGTCAGAGCAAATGAGACGAAGTCCGGAGACTATTCGCTACACGCTCAAAAATTTTGATGCCGATCATCAATCCTTGGCAATCTTTCCCAATCACCGTGGTGCATTGACCGGTGATGATAAACGCTCAATTTTCAAACTGTACACACACGGCTCAACCGTAGCCCAACTGTGTAAGCGTTTCAAACGCACACGCACCAGTATCCAGAGGATCCTGCTGGATATGCGTCTGGAGCAAATTGGCGAGCTTCCGCTCGATTACATCTATAACGAGGACTTTGAGTCGCTTGAACGTGAAGCGGAATATCTTGGTCCGGTGCCCCAGCCAGCGACCGCTCCAAGGAAAGTACGAGTTCCTGCCGGATTACCCAGTTATCTCGCCGCTCTTTACGACGTGGCCTTGCTGACACGGGAGCAGGAGTATCACCTTTTCAGGAAAATGAATTATCTGAAGCATTCCGCCAGCCGACTTCGAGAAAGTCTTAGCCATACCGTGGGCAGTAAAACTGCGATCATGGATCGAATCGATGATCTGTATGAGGCAGCGGTTTTGGTCAAAAATCGTATCGTGCAGAGTAATCTCCGTTTGGTGGTTTCGATTGCCAAGCGGCATGTGGCCAGCACGGATGACTTCTTCTCCCTGGTCAGTGACGGCAATATGTCGTTGATTCGTGCGGTGGAAAAATTCGATTATTCCCGTGGGAACAAATTTAGCACTTACGCCTCGTGGGCGATCATGAAGAACTTTGCCCGAACCATTCCGACGGAATTCAAGCATCGCGATCGCTTCAGAACAACAACGGAAGAGTTATTCGTAGCTCGTCAGGATGAGCGTCTTGATCCCTATATTGAAGAAACTGTCCAGCGGTCCCGACAGCGGGAGTTGTCGAAGATTCTTAATCGTCTGGATGAACGTGAGCAAAAAATCATCACCGCCCGATTTGGACTGGGTCGAGGTAAAGAGCCGCTGACCTTGAAGCAGGTGGGTGAGGAGTTGGGTGTCACCAAGGAGCGTATTCGGCAATTGGAAGCACGTGCACTGTCCAAACTCAGGGACGCTGCTGACGAGGCCAATATTGATGTGGAGTTGGGTTCCTGAATCCAGCGGTCAATTTTTGTTTCCCCTCTGTAAATGGGATATTCAATGATGCCACGCCTTTTGGGCGTGGCTTTTTCTTTTGAATTCAATGAGATGGAAATTGCTCATTTCCCTTACGTGATTGGCTTGTCATACTGCGGGGATGATTGAGCAACCGTTAAAGAAAAAAACAAGCGTCGAATTATTGTCGCCCGCAGGTGACTTGGAATGTGCCCATGCCGCAATCGAAAATGGCGCTGATGCAATCTACTTTGGTTTGGATTGCGGTTTCAACGCCCGCCATCGGGCCAGAAATTTTGGACTGAGCGACTTATCAGTCATCGGTAGCTTGTTGCGATCACGTGGTGTAAGGGGGTACGTGACGATGAATACCCTCGTCTTCCCAGACGAGATGGCACCGCTAGTTGATGTCGTTCAGGAAATCACCTCGGCGGGGATCGACGCTGTGTTGGTCCAGGACTTTGGGGTTGCTCGATTAGTCAGGGCGGTTTGTCCTGATCTCGAAATTCATGCATCCACGCAAATGAGCTTGACCAGCGCGGAGACGATCAAGGTCGCTGAAAAGCTTGGACTGGCACGGGTGGTGTTGGCACGAGAATTGTCCGTTTCTGAGATAAAAGCGATTGCTCAATCCACGGAACTGCCACTCGAAGTTTTTATTCATGGAGCACTCTGTGTCGCCTATTCTGGTCAGTGTTTGACAAGCGAGTCACTTGGCGGACGGAGCGCTAATCGTGGGCAATGCGCGCAGGCCTGTCGATTGCCCTATGATTTGATTTGTGATGGTGAAGAACATGATCTCGAAGACGTGCGGTACTTGTTGAGTCCGCAGGATCTGGCCGGTTACGCGGCCATCAATGATCTTGTTGAGGCGGGCGTGCAATCGTTGAAAATCGAAGGGCGTTTGAAGACTCCTGAATACGTCGCAAACATTACCACGCATTACCGTAAGGCGTTGGATCAGGCATGCGACAATCAAAAGGTTGAGGTAACCGCAGAAGCAAAGCGGGAAATGGAACTTTCGTTCTCACGCGGCTTCTCTTCAGGGTGGTTGAATGGAAACGACCATAAACAGCTTGTGCCGGGACTCCATTCCTCTAAGCGTGGGATTGAATTAGGAAGAATTCGAAGTGTTGATGGGCAACGTGTGCAGGTTCGCTTGGCTGCTCCCGTTGCACTGGGGGATGGGCTTTCGATCGCATGCAAGACGACCGATGGAAAAGATTTGCAACAGGGAGGGCGAATTTATTCATTGCATAATGCCAATGGTGACAAAACAACGGAGGTGAAGGAGTCCGAAGTCGTGTGGGTTGGATTTGGGTGGGGCGAAATTGACTGGCAGACAGTGCAGCCTGGTGACCGTGTCTTCAAGAATGATGATCCGCGCTTGAATCGCCGTTTGCGAAAAACATTCACATCAGATGATCCTGTGAGACGGCAGCCACTGCGGATGGAGGTGCAGGCGATTGCTGGGCAACCGTTAGCATTGACCGCCATTCTTAAAAACGGATTGAGAGTCGAGTTGGTTGGCGAGGTGCCGCTGGACGAAGCCAGAAAGCGTCCTATCGACATGACTGTGCTGCGGGAAAAACTCGGCCGCCTGGGTGGCACGAGTTTTGAACTGAGTGAATTGAAAGCGACGATCAAGGGGCAGCCAATGGTCCCTATGGCCATGCTGAATCAAATGCGCCGTCAGGCCGTAGAAAATTTGAATTTGCTCGTCCAAGCTCCGCCTCAACGCGAGGTTGTTCCAGCGCGGGGGCGTGAATTGTTGAGGCCGATTTTGGAATCCGAGTCCGACACCGAGAAGGCAGTTGCTGGAGACTTCAAATCGGCTGTCTTATGTCGGGATCTGGAACAGTTGAAAGTAGTCTGCGACTTGGGAGTCGATTTGGTCTACGCGGACTTTCATGATATTCGGCAGTACAAGGAAGCAGTGTCGATTTGTCGTAGCAATGATGTTCCCATTGGATTGGCGTCAGTGCGGATTCAAAAGCCGGGGGAAATGGGCCTGTTGCGGGTTCTTGAACGACATGCACCTGACCTGATTCTGGCACGAAATCTTGCGGCCTTGCAGCATTTTTCTGAATGCGGAACCGAGACGATTGCTGATTTCTCTTTGAATGTTTCCAATCATCGATCTGCGGAATGGATTTGCAGTTTGGGAGCGTCACGTGTGACAGCATCCTATGATCTCAACCGTGATCAACTTATCGGATTGATCGATTCCGTGCCCTCAGCATGGATTGAAACCGTGATCCACCAACACATGCCCATGTTCCATATGGAGCATTGTGTGTACTGCAGTGTCTTGTCTCCGGGGACGAATAAAACGAATTGCGGACGACCCTGCGATAATCATTTGGTGGCGTTGCGAGATCGGGTTGGAGCAGAGCATACGTTGCAGGCAGATGTCGCCTGTCGTAACACTCTTTACAACGCAACTCCTCAAAGTGGTGCGGAGCTTGTGAATGATTTGCTTCAACGCGGTGTACGCTGGTATCGAATCGAATTACTGGAGGAAAAACCTGATCAGGTTCAGCAGATCGTGGGCTTGTATGAGAAGTTGCTGAAGCAACAAATTACAGGTCAGCATGTGTGGAAAGAGTTGCGGGCCGCCAATCGAGTGGGAGTCACTCGGGGTACGCTGGAATCGAAACGAAATCCACTCGCTATCCTGTAAAGTCAGGGTGGCTTCGGGAAAGTGTCTTTTGGAGGCCGTTTCGATGCCAGTTGTCTGGATTATCTGGCTGTCTGGGTTATCTAGTTGTCTGGGTTATCTAAATGTTCACTGAAATATCTTTCAGCCGCTGGATGCAGGCGAAGTTCGGTCCACTGGCTTGCTTCCTTCATCGAAATCCGGTTCGTTGGACTATCGATTTCGTACCATGCATCGAGCACCGCGGTGACCAGTGCATCTGATGTATCCTGCTTTGCCATGAGAATGGCCGTAGTGGCGAGAGTCTGAACTGCAACGGGGTTGGATGCATCGGTGATGTCATCCTTTAGAGGAAATCGATCAAATGCATGTACAACTTTTTCAGGATTGATCTCCAACACTCGCCAACGACCATCCTTTCGGAGTTGGTCAAGGATGTCGCTGTCCTGTCCCAGGCAAAGCATGGCTGCCTGAGGAGTGTTTTCGGAAAGCAGTTGATCCCACGGGCCTGACACTCTTTGTATCCCACCAAAGGATTTTGGCAGTGTCTTGATCATCAATTCAATGCACGCTCTGGAGCCGGTTCCGGCAGGGCCTAGAAAAATGTGACGTCCGTTGAGTTGCTGGATTGTCTCAATGCCCGAATCTTTGCGGACCAATGCGTAGATAGGTTCGTAAAACAGTGGTGCAACGTGTGCCAATTCGTCCTCAGTGGGAATTGAGACTGCCTGAATCAGGGCTAAGTCCACATCGTCATTGCTCAGCAACCGTGAATTTTCTTCCGAACCCCGGGTTGGTTTGATTTGAGATGTGACGTCGGGCTGAGTTTGTTTGAGTTGATCTGAAAGTAGTTGTGCGACCTTGCTGTAACGTCCCCCCTGCATGCCCCCCGCAATCAAGACTGACTTGGGCATTGCATCTGGCCAGTGCTGAATACCAACTTGGATGGAAACGGCCAGCAGTGGTGTCAGCAGAAGTCCAAGCAACATGGCAGCCTGAAAGCGGCGGTGCGTAGAAGAAGTGTGAAGGACGCGACGACCTGTGAGCGCACCGACAACAGGAACACCCTCAAACCAATGCCATGCCTTCAATACTTGGGATCTTGGTCGGGCCTCAATGTGTCGATCATCAAGGAAGGCATCCAATTCATCAGCAAGTTTTTCGGCAGATGCATAGCGTTTGCTTGGATTTTTTTCGAGACACTTCGTAACGATGGTGTCGAGATCGAGCGGTACACCAACCCGTAGAGATCGTACTGTTGGTGCTGGCTGATGCACCACTTGTAAGAGAGTTTGTACAACCGTGTCGGCAACAATGGGAGGTCGTCCTGTCAGACATGCAAATAGAATCGCTCCCAAAGCATATACGTCGCTCTCAGTGCAGACTCGATCACTATGGCCACCAGCCTGTTCAGGTGCCATGTAATGTGGTGTACCAATCGCAGCCCCACTTCCGGTGACGCTGCTATCAGAGTCCATGTGCTTCGCCAAACCGAAGTCGGTGACATGCACTTGGTCATGTTCGTCGATTAGGACATTAGCTGGCTTAAGATCGCGGTGCAGAACACCTTTGTGGTGAGCATGGTGAATCGCCCTCGCGACGTCCCGGACATATCTTGCAGCTTCTTTCGGGTCGAGTAAGCCAGCATTGATTTTTTTCTGAAGATCGGTTCCAGCTATGTACTCCATTGAAAAGAAATGGTGACCAGCGCGGCGTCCAAATTGATGGACACCGACAATCCCTCGATGGCGTAGTCTGGCGGCTGCCTGAGCCTCGGTGTAAAAGCGACGGACCTCACCTTCATCAGCAAGAATGCCACTGCGAATCATTTTGATCGCAACCTGCCGATCAAGGTCGTGTTGCTTGGCGAGGTAAACCACTCCCATGCCCCCGCGGCCAATCTCCTCCAGCAAAACGTAGTCGCCGAGGTCATAAGGCAAACTTGGGCCATGATCATTCGAGGCACGATTTGCCATTGGAAGTGTGGCATCCGGGCCGCCGGATGCATCATCGCCAACGGCAGACGTCGCTATGGTCTCGGCGCTGGGAGACAAAGCAGCAACGTTAAATCCCGAGGAAGACCCGGCAGGTTGTCCGCTAAGCGTCACTTCACCTAAAAGGTCCGCCGCTTCGATCAGTTCCTTTAAATCATCTGCCAGATCTGGGAACAGCTTCAAAAAATCCTCTCGGCTGGCTATTTCACCAGCATCGGACATCCGCAAATAGTCCGCGAATGCTTCATCGAGGGGATCATTTGTGCGTGGTGTTTCGGACATTTAGTGGTTTGACTTCTTCATAGCCGACTTTGCAGGATCGTTGATCCGTCCCTGACTCGTTACAGTGTCATAGGCGGCCAAAGAATCAATTTCGGGCGCGCGAACTCGCAATGTCGCTCTTTGACTAAAGCAACACCATTCTAGATGGAAAAAGTAACGGATCTGCAGTGCGGAGCAGTCAAGTTGGCTCAAAAATCTAAAACCATGGGCTATCTTCGCTCTTCATTATGACTCGAAGCTTTTGGAGCCCACGCTTCAACAAACCCGCAACCGCCGTATCAGACTTCCCCATCCTTTCCACGATGTCTGACAGGGACAACCCCTCCATGTAGCGGAGCCGTATCGCTTCTGCCTGAGTCTCGGGGAGTTGGTGAAGCGCGGCTACTAACGCAACGACAGCCTCGGAGCGTATCACAACACCGCTGGGGCTCGTTTTGCTACCAGGTAATTGCTGAATCCAGCCACCCGCATGGGAGCCTTGGCCAGGTGCTGGTGAGGCGTCGACTTCACGACGAATCGAGCGTTTCTGGGTGGTGACGTGCCGGGTGACCGCTGTCGCGACATTATTTTTCAGCATCCCACGCAGCCATCCAGCAAATTCTGCCGGGGTTGAACCTCGGAAAGCCGGAAGGTCCCGTTTGGCCTCAAGGTAAGTCAGTTGGACGACGTCTGCTGGATCAATTCGTCGTCGCAAGCGATCCGATAGATAGCGATGAGCCAGCATCAGCAGATACCCACGGTATTGCTCCAGCAATTGACCCAACGCCTCGTTATTACCGCCTTTGGAAGCAATCACGAGTTCGGTTGTTGACATTTGCCCGTCCACGCTGGCTTTTTCCTCTTCTATACGAAATCAGTGAGTGCCTGGAGCGTTCCTATCTCGTTACACTCTACTCGATAACAAGCCCTGCAGTAGGGATTCTCTGGTTGGGAATCGCTTGACTGTGATGACTGACTGGGATGCCTGCTTGCGCGGATTGATGGTGTGAATGGTTAATGTAGGGTTCAGGAACCCACTAGGGAACGGAATTCAAACGAAATGGAATCTACTCTTCGACAGGACGTAATGATGGCAGCGAATAGCCAAAAAAAATCACAAACCAAGATTTTTGTTTACAGTCAACCTGCAACGGCCATTCTTTTCATGGCATTTTTAGTCGGCTGTGGTGGCCAGCAGGCGGAGGTCTCTGAGAACACACTCTCTCAGAGTGAGTCGACAGTATCCGAAAACCCGCCTCCAAATACCAATGAGGAGGCCAGTGACGTTAGCTCGGATGGAGCCAAACAAGAGCCTAAATCACCGCCGGGGACCCTTGAATTACCTTCAGATTTTGAATCGAGCCCATCGGCAACCCAAGGAGATTCCACGGGAACCAAATCTGGTGGCATTGAGTTGCCACCGGATATTGGCAGCTCAATTGATGCAACCAGCGCCGATGTCAGTCCTGCTGTTAAATTTGCGACGTGGCAGGAAATTGATCAATTCGCAAAGTCGGCAGGACGTATCACTGTGATTGATCTTTGGTCGCTTGCGTGTGAACCATGCTTGGAGGAGTTTCCAGGGCTAGTCAAGTTGCATCAGACTATGGGGAAGTCGGTTCAGTGCATTGCTGTTGATGTTGACTACGACGGTCGGAAGAGTCGGCCGCCAGAATACTATCAGACTCGTATCGTTGACTTTCTCAACAGCGTCAAAGCTTCGGGATTTCCTACTTACATCAGCAAGACTCCCAGCGATGATGTGTTCGAAACTACCAAGCTGATTTCTATCCCCGCGGTCATGATTTATGACTCTAAGGGAGAAGTTGTCAAAGTCTTTGTCGATACGGGAGAAGACAACGCCTTCACCTACGAAAAAGACGTGGTCCCATTTGTTAAAAGTCTTGCAGGTTGAACACTATGATTACGTTGTCCGTTGGGTATTCGCGCCAGCGGACAACTCTGGTCGTTGTGCTCAACGCTTACTGCAAATAAATCTTGCTTGCTGTAATTAAATCTCGCATGCTGCCTTTAAATATTGTTCAAGACGATGGCAGGTCGCGTTAACATTGTGATGCTCATGAATCAAGCGACTCGCGGCTTGGACCCGGGCCAAAGATGATGGGTGATCCGATGCAAACGATAGAATAGCCTTGGCCAGTGAATTGGGGTTCTGAGGTTCTGCCCACAGAATGGTGGGTTCTTCCCGTTCCAGTTCAATCGTACCGCCCGCACGGGTTGCGATGACAGGTGTTCCCAATGCCATCGCTTCCAAGACGACGTTGGGCATGCCTTCAAAGAGCGAAGGTAGAATAAGAGCATCTGCCTCTTTGATGCTTGGGCCTGCATTGGACAGCGTTCCCAAAAATTCCACTGTGTGCGGCTTGTGCACTTTCCTGGCTTGCAACTCCAGGTCCACCCGCAAGGGTCCATCTCCGATCAGTCGCAGATGGACCACTGGATTTGAGTCAGGCCATTCTGCTTGTGCCAAGACGATCGCATTGATTAAATCACGATGTCCTTTTTCTTTCGTCATGCGACCCACGCAGACCAGGTTCAAAGCCGATGCATTTTCTGGTCTCCGATCTTTCAACGTGTTTTTTCGCAACTCATTGGTTTCAACAGGATTGGGGAGTACGGTGATGGAATCGGCCGGAATCTTATAAAAACTTGCTGCTGATTTTGCGGCTATTCTGCTGACAGCAATGATCTGCCTGGATGTTCTATAAGCCTTGGCAAGACGACGTTGTTTCATTTGCACAAAACGCTTTTCGACCAATGGCAAGGCTAGTTCTGGTGGACTTACGATTGTGGAAACTCGAGGAATATTTCGTTGGTGACTGGCAGGGCCTGCAATCATGGTCATGTGAAATGTCCGGTCGTAGATCACGTCGATGCATTCATCGGAAAGCAATTTTTTCAGGTGACGGATTTGCTGTCGCATCACACCACCAGGCAGATAGATCACAGGTTCCCTACGGACATCCTCAAATGAGTGAATCGGGACATCGGAAGGCACTTGCGGTAGCAGGTCTCCTGCCCTTTCCATCACATACAAATGTGGCGCAAACTGAGATCGGTCCAGATGTTTTAGCAGCATTAACGTTTGACGTTCACTGCCTCCGCCACGCATTGAGCTGATCATGAATAGAACACGATGGATCATGGGCTTAGCTCGACTTCAATCCACACCATTCGGTGATCTGTTGCATCGACCCATTGTGACTTTCGATCTTTACGGCTGGGCCAAAAAACACCGCTATCCTGAAGCACGAGTCCTCGGCTCGGCAGAACGTAATCAATTCGCATTTGACGGTTCTTGCCGAAAAATGCTGTCGCACATGACTCGTCTTTGCCAGTGGATTCGGAGGCACCAACGCTGACAGGTTTTGAATCGTGTAGCTTGTTGTTTTTCAATAAATCTTGAATCGCTGATCGACGGCTGTCACCTGATTCAGGATCAGAATTGAGGTCGCCCGCAATGACAAATAATGCTTTGTCAGGCAGGCCACCTGTCTTGCCGTCATCATCAACCAGATAGGTTGCCGATGGTCCTGCAAGGTAGTCGGTCCAAAACCTGATTTCGTCATGATTGCGACACCCATTGTGATCATCGTCGCCGTCAAATACTGGCGGTGTTGGGTGACTGGCAAGCAGATGAACGATCTTTGTTCCCACCTGAATTGGGATGTCAGCATGGTTTTTGCTTGATAACCTCAGTTGTCCCCAAACTTCATCGGTGTAGTAGGATTTTTTGGTCGCTGGAAACGTTGGTCGAAGGGCGTTGGGTAATTGCGACCAACGGTAATTTTGAAAGCTTCGTATTTTCGATTCGACAATGGGAAATCGGCTGTAAATCGCCATCGCGTATTGCCCGGGGTAGACACCATATCCCCACGCATCGTTTGCGTCGGTTGATTTGCCATTTCCATCCAAGTCCAACATGCTTGGTTGGCCCGTGTTGCTGGGAATGGCGTAACGATGCGGATAACTGAGTGCATTCAGGCCATTTTGATTAATTTCTAAATACTCGTCACCAAAAACATCAACTGTGAGACCTTTGGTGTCATAGTCAATTTCGTTCACAAGCAGTATGTCTGGGCGAACCGACTGCACAATGGATGCAAGATCAATGGCTTGCCGATTGGTACCACCACGCAGTCGAGCGAGTACTTGACCCGACTGCTTACCGTAGAGCGATGCATTGAAGGTTGCGATTCGGATTGCCGAAGCAGCAGGCTCCTTTATGACATGCGTTGGATTCTGGGCGAATAATTCTTGGTGTCGCAAGGTCGAGCAGCCTGAGATCAGAAGGATGATCGCGATGACTTGAAATCGCATAAGGCAAGAGTTCATGGACGTAGCAAATACATAGGGGATTGCCTGAATAAAGGAAACCGTTGAAAGTTGAACAACACGATAGTCAATGGATCCCACCGCCCTAAGTGTATCACTGATGAATAATCTGGTCTCACTCCCATCGCATGAATTGCATCGATATCTCGGTTCTCGATTAGTATCTGAGTCGGAAGTCGAATTCTGCGTCTGGTCGCCTACGGTGGATTGCGTCCAAATTTATATTGAAGGCCGAGAGGATCAGAAGCCACTTGCTCTTCAGAAGCAGGATGGTGGTTATCACGTTGGGGCGATGGATTCTGTTGGTGCGGGAACTTGCTATTACTGTTCTTTTGATGGTGGACCCAAAAGACCGGACCCTGCATCACGCTTGCAGCCTAATGGAGTTCATGGCCCAAGCCAGATTGTTAACCGTGAGTTTGCTTGGAGTGATTCTGATTGGCAGGGAGTGCCTCGTCATTCACTGGTGATTTATGAACTTCATATCGGAGCCTTCACCGAAGCAGGGACATTTCGTGCTGCTGCTGCAAGGCTGGATGAGCTACTTGATCTGGGGATTACTGCAATTGAATTGATGCCCATCGCTGATTGTGCAGGGAGGTGGAACTGGGGATATGATGGGGTCTGTTTATTTGCTCCCAACCGGAATTATGGAACAACTGATGACCTGAAGTTTTTAATCGATGCTGCCCATGCCAAGGGTTTAGCTGTGATTCTTGATGTGGTCTACAATCATCTGGGACCTGAAGGCAATTACCTGGGGGACGCCGGGCCTTATCTCTCGCCTCGCCATCACACTGTGTGGGGCGCGGCGCCGAATTTTGATGATCCACAACATGGATTTGGACTGCGGCGATTCTTCATCGCCAATGCGATGAATTGGTTGGAAGAGTATCACTTTGATGGTCTCCGAGTTGATGCGATTCACTGCATGAAAGATGACAGTGAATGTCATGTGGTTACGGAACTGAGCCAAGTGGTCCGTGCTTGGTCAACTCTCACAAAGCGGTCGGCGGTGTTGATCGCAGAGACGAATGTATTCGATCCTGAAATTTTGTGTCCTATTTCCAGTGGTGGGTCCGACTTTGATGCGCAGTGGTGCGATGACTTTCTGCACAGCGTCTTTGCAATTGTCCGGCCAGGTGAACACCTTTGTCATCGCAGATATGAATCAGGCTTGGATCTAGATCAAACTTTGCGTACAGGATACCTCCATGAAGCAACGCTTCGTGAAGAAAGAGGCAGGGTCCATGCGGATGCATCCGCCGATGCTGGCGGCTTGATCTATTCGATTCAGCATCACGATTTCATTGGCAACCATCCACTGGGAAAGCGGTTGCATCAACTCACCAGTGTCGAAACACAACGAGCAGCTTCCGCACTGCTGCTGTTGTTGCCTTCGATACCCATGTTATTCATGGGTGAAGAATTTTGCTGTGAGAATCCATTCCAGTTCTTTGTGGACTTCGAGGATAATGATTTGCAAACTGCCGTGATTGAAGGTCGGAAAAGAGAGTATCCCCAGCATGATTGGGCGACTGGCAGGCTGCCCACGGATGCTGCCGCATTCTACGATTCAAAAATTGGATCTGTGTTGAATGGTGATGGAGAGATGAGAGCGTGGTATCGGGAGTTGCTGGCGAATCGCAAGCGTTGGATTGCCAGCGGGATTTTGCAACAGCAGCATCTGTTGGTGGACAGCCGTATTGATAACGGGATTTTTGTGTTGTGTTATCAAAACACAGTCAGTTTCCTTACGGTTGCTGTGCGACTCTCGGTCTTGGGCCATCGCAACGACACTTGTGACTTTACCGCTAGCGGAGAATTGGTCATGGATTCCTGTCCGGATCGAACTTCATTGCTGCAGTTATTACCAAACCATGCAAAGATATTTCTGCAGGAAGGCACTTGAACGGGATAGGCAAGGTTCCCATACCAGTCATAGGTATTCTGAGTCCCTGTAGGGGCATGCAAGTGAGGCTTTTTCGTGTTGGTTGCAGGAACCGATGAATCTGTTTGCGAATACGCTTTGCATGATTCATTCATTGAGTAGTTGTGTCAAAATGCTGATAGTTCTTGATCCATTGGTAAAGGGCAGCGTGGTGAATGCCGCAGTTGCACCGCGATTGACCGACCTGTTGCGTCAGACAATCAGATTTGATGGTGGAAGGTGTCATCTGTAACGTGGTGGTCGAGTCGCAATGGCAAGTTACAATGGTCGAGGGTCAAAACGGAGTTTGATAACAATTTTGGGGTATCTACTCGACCCTCAAAGTGGAAGCGATTGAGAGAGGTGATTTCTCCCAACTTGGACTTGAGGTCTGGCGTTTTCGTATTGAGTTTCGGCGCAGTGCAACCGCATATTTGTCGTTATCTGGGAATGATCCCATGATGGGTGCCGGTACCAAGGATGAGATTTTATCTGAACCGCACAGGAATAAGCTGGAGCGTAGCTGTCAGCACCGGCATCGCTTCGCCCGATGCTGGTGCAGATCAATCAGCTTGGTTTGATGGTAGTCTCGGCGAGGCCAACGAAGTCGCAGGGTTGTCAGGGCTGATGTAAACTTATTTGCTAAAGCCTCAGTTCTGGACGCGTTTGTTTTTTATTTCTGCCAATCATGTTCGGTACCTTCGGTTTGGAGCGATAGTTTCGGCGCAGGCAAGCACCTGAATAGGCCGAGAGTGAGTCATCTGACTGACAGATGGCAATTCAAATGTTGAATGCACAGGGACTTGCGTTTTGCTGCCCATGCGTCAAGCACGCTTGTAGATTCATGGTTTATCACGCTACGTTGCGTTGACAGTGGGGCGCACATGCATTGAGATGGGCGTGGACTTGGCGTGATATCAACGCCAGATATTCTTTTGGTCAGTGTGGGTTCGATTTCGAGAAAGTGTCAGGATTGCATTGTTGCAATTTCGTCACTTGCCATTAATTAGTGTGAGAGGCAAATGCATGTTGTCGTGATCGGTGCGGGTGCTGCGGGCATGATGGCTGCGTATGCTGCAGCCAGTCAGCATGCCACGGTGATCTTGTTGGAAAAGAACAACAAGACTGGCGTCAAAATTCTGATGTCAGGTGGTACGCGTTGTAATTTGACCCATCACACTGACGCCCGTGGAATCGCTGATGCATTTGGGCATGCAAAGAGGTTTCTGCAACCGAGCCTCGGTGGATTCCCTCCCCAAGCAGTGGTTGATTTTTTTGAGGCAGCTGGAGTGGCTACCAAGATCGAGTCGACGGGGAAAGTATTTCCAGTCAGTAATCGCGCGGTTCAAGTTCGTGATGCTTTGCATGGCTATGCGGTGGATGCCGGGGTAGAGATTAGGACTGGCTGCGGAGTGACCGGCATTCGTCCGGACGGGAAAAGATGGATGGTTGATACAGGGCGAGCTGTCATCCCCACGGATCGTGTGATTGTCACGACAGGCGGGAAAAGTTGGCCCGGTTGTGGGACGACCGGCGATGCATACGCTTGGATGACTGAACTTGGTCATGCAGTTGAACGCACGCGGCCAGCACTGGTTCCTTTGTTAGGTGGGGAACAATGGATGAAGGATTTGTCCGGGTTAGTCGTTGATGATTCCATCGTGACGGTGTTACCCGTGGCAGGTAAACAGAAATCGTTGGCCCGCAGACGAGGGTCCCTGCTCTTCACACACTTTGGGTTTTCTGGACCTGCTGCCATGGATGTTAGCGGTGCCATCACGGCTGCCACCTCTCTTGATCAGGTTCGCATGATTGCGGATTTGGTTCCGCAATCTGCAGAGGAAGAGTTGCAGGCCGCATTCAGTAATGGACGAGATAGTGGAAAAACCAGAGTGTCTTCGTTGTTGGCGACGTGGCTGCCGAATCGGCTTGCCAATGGAATTGTTGCCCGGTTGGGGCAGGATGCTCGACTGGCGGAATTATCCAAGAAGTCGAGGAATCGATTAACAAACGACTTGAAGCGGATGCCATTGCCCGTCAGGGGAACACGGGGATTCGAAAAAGCAGAAGTGACTGCTGGTGGAGTTCGGCTTGATCAAGTGAATCCTCGTACCCTCGAGAGTCGTATTCACAAAGGATTGTTCATTGCGGGGGAACTCTTGGATGTGGATGGTCCCATCGGTGGGTATAACTTCCAGGCAGCTTTTAGTACCGGGCGAGCAGCTGGTCTTTCAGCTTCGGTATGAATGGGCTGCCTGAAACCATTAGCCGTCTGGTCACTGACCATGTACAGACCTTAGATTGAAGTCCGAACCTCTGATTGAAAGTGCTTCCTCCGAGTCATCGAACAATCGCGGATTATGCCTGATTTGATTGCCCAAGGCCCGAGTAGTGAACATCGCTGGCGACGTGAGTTGCCAACGATCACCCGCAGCACCGGTGTCTTAATTGGGCGTGCTGAAGCCGACTGGAATGTGCCATGGGATAGTAAGATTTCCAGAGCACACGTTCGCTTGACGTTAATGACCGACAATCGAGTTGAGGTGTGCCGTGAGACGAATGCCCGTAATCCAGTATTCTTCAGGGGAAAAAACACAACGAAATTCACGCTTGTGCCCGGTGAGCATTTTGTCATTGGGAGTACAACATTTACGCTCGCGAATCGACCGGGAGCCTCTGACTGTAACAGTGACATCGCCCTGACTGAGCATGAATTTGATCATGCGATATTGCGACGCCGTAATTTTCGGGATGCGGCAAGCCGAATTGAAATGTTAACCTGCCTGCCAGATTTGATCACCAGTAGCAGTAGTGACGAAGAACTGTTGGTCCGTGTTGTTCGGGTCCTGCTGCAGGCTACACCTTCAGCATCTGCAGTTGCGATCGCATCAGTTGATACCAATGCAGCGGGAAACATCGATGATGATTTTGCGATCCTGCACTATGACAGTCGCGTTCCTGACGAGGAAGGGCCAACGCTTAGTACCAGGTTGGTCAGAAAAGCGATCGAACGCCGCGAAAGCATTCTGCACCTTTGGTCGGCAGCAGCGAATGAAAATCAGGCATTCACATCCAGTGACGAAGCAGATTGGGCCTTTTGTGTTCCGCTTCGAAGTGAAGCGTGCAGTGGGTGGGCAATCTATGTAACAGGGGGATTGTTACCGGATGAAAGTGGTCGGCTTGAGTCTTCCCTTCAAGCAGCGCCCAGCACGTTGGAAGATGACATTAAGTTTGCTGAATTGGTGGGCACCATGATCGCCAATTTGCAACAAAGCCGAAGATTGGAACGCCGCCAAGCTGCCATGAGGCGGTTCTTCGCCCCTGTCGTCATGGAGGCACTTGCTGGGCGAGATACGAACGAAGTGTTGGCGCCGAGGGAAGCGAATTTGTCCGTCATGTTTTGTGACTTGCGGGGTTTTAGCAAGCGAAGTGAGCGAGATTCTGAACAACTGTTGGAACTTCTAGCGAGAGTAAGCGATGCTTTGGGGGTCATGACCCGGCACATTCTCGACACTGATGGTGTTATCGGGGATTTTCACGGTGATGCTGCCATGGGCTTTTGGGGTTGGCCATTGCAGCAGCAGGATTCGTCGCTTCGTGCGGTAGAGGCAGCATCTCGAATTTTGATGGAAAGTACCCAGTCGCTCGCAGAAACTACGTTTGGATTCGGAATTGGGATCGCAACAGGCAGAGCTGTTGCTGGTCAGATCGGAACTGTTGATCAAGTTAAGGTCACCGCATTCGGGCCAGTTGTAAATCTTGCGAGTCGCTTGGAGGGCTTGACGAAACTGTTTGGGGCGCAAGTCATCGTTGACCACGATACTGCGATGGCACTTAAAGAATCCAGGGATCACCAGTTTCAACTCAGGCGATTGGCCCTCGTTCGACCGGCAGGACTTGAAAAAGAAATCGAAGCTTGGCAACTACTCGAGCCATCCAAGGCCGGTGTGCAGGTGTTGAGCACGGAACAAATCGCTTCGTATGAAGCAAGTCTTGACGCTATGATCGGTGGTGATTGGAGTAAAGCTTATGACCTTTTGCATGCTATCCCAGCTTGGGATCGACCCAAGGATGTCTTGCTTTCCATCATCTTGCGAAATAATCGTATGCCACCTGATGACTGGGACGGCGTGATTAAAATGCCTAAACTATGAGCCTGTCCGTCCCATCGATCATCAACTGAGTTTTATGTCCCCTCCATCCCAGTCGCACGAATTGACGCCGCTGGTTTGGGTAGGGTTGGGTATCGCCGTTCTTGTCCTCGCTATGGGGAGGCTCACAGATCAAACACCGATTGAAATGCTTGTTCCACGCAAGGGTGAGAAGCAGATCATCATTCGTTCGGAAAACCAAACGCATCAGTTTCCACTCTTGGGAGCAGAAGTCCCTTTGCTGCCGGGCTGGTCCTATCTGTCGGTTGATGAGGACCATCTTGCCGATCGCCCAGCGTTTGTCCACCAAGCTTCCAACTCCGTCGTTCGGTTGCAAGCCGATGTGTTGGATTCATGGCCGCCAGACGGGGTCACAAGCGAACCAGAAGGTGGAAAACACCCCACCGGTATACTTGAGTGGCTCCGAGTCGATCATCTACGGATTGGAAAACTAATGCTGGCTGAGCATAGTCTGACCATTGTGGCAATTCAGAATGATCACAAGACCGAAGTGAACGAGTCGATCGAAGAATTCTGTGCAGGAATAAGGCTTTTCGACCCGGAACATTGAGAAACCCGGGAATTTATGTGTGCGGGGTGCGTTCCAATCCGCAGGGAGAAAAGAGGGTATTTATAGGGGATTTCGTTACTTCAATTGCAGCCTGCAGTGGTTCGGTTTTTCTAAACGGGGCCTTGCACCCACTGAACTGAGCTGGATCTGGACGTTAGACTTAGCTTAGGCTGCCCAAGTTGCCTGAACGTCGGTTTTTATGCACGCTCCTCCTTTTCGCGTTTTTAGCATGTCACGATTTGGACTTTTAATTGCGATTGTTTGTCTCTTCATTGCTGCTCCTCAAGCTTCTAACGCGCAATTCAGTGAGCAGAATCGTGACCGCCTGATCGAGTCGATCGAGGCTACCGAGGCAGC
Source organism: Rhodopirellula sp. (assembly GCA_002690925.1). GTDB lineage: Bacteria > Planctomycetota > Planctomycetia > Pirellulales > Pirellulaceae > Rubripirellula. The sequence goes on along the minus strand of NZGD01000251.1, from coordinate 66,277 downwards.
TTTCGATGCTGAAAAACTTCCTGATGTCGATACGGCAAAGGCAGAACTGGTTGGCAAGGTTGCCGCGGTTGAGTCGTACTTCCAGGGTGCAACGGACGCAGAGAATCGTGAGGCATGGCTTCAGTTTCTCGATCTGGGCCCCCTCAAAAAAGCCATTGAGTCATCTGCGGCAGATTCTTCAGTGCTGGTGGAGGCAAAGAAAATTCGCGATCGCCTGATCGGGATGACACCGGGTTTGGAACTCACTGCGATTCGTGAATTACGAGAAGCTGCGTTGCATCTGTCTCAGGCAATCAGCTTGAATGGTACGAAGGGCAAGAGAGTAGTCAGCACGTTGGCCGCGTTGAAGAAGATGATCAGTGAGTTAAAAGGGACTCCTACTACCGATCAATTTGCACAGATCGGTTTCTTTGTCGGAACGATTGATTCGTCTGGCCAGGGCGACGAATTGGTTCATGCTTTCCGTGAAGTTTTTGGTAAACCGAACGTAGCGATACTGGTTGGAACACCGTTATTGCAAAAGGCGGTTGACCGTGAGTTGACACGCGAAGAGCCAGTTCGTCAGACGATTCTTGGGACGCGTATCGTGGGAACGGCCACCATGAATGGCACCGTCAGTGCGAAGTTGCTGCCGTCAACCGATAGCGCGAAGATCGCATTGGCATTCAAAGCCAAGTTTAACAGCAGTAACACCGGCTATAACGGCCCGGTGCGTTTGTTGACGACGGGTAAAGGGGACATCGACTTAGCGAGAACACTTGAAATCGACTCGTCCGGGTTCCATTTGTCAGGCAACAAGACAGATGTTGAGTTGAATACAACCATTGACGCGATTTGTCACAAGATGGAGCTTGTTCGTAAACTGGCGTGGAAGGCGGCCCGGCGACAAAAACCAAAAGCTGACCGCATTGCGACGCAACGGCTTAAGCAGCAGGTGAACCGGCAATTTGAGGAAGAGGTGGGTACTTTGGATTTTGGTTCCCAATCAGGTTTTCTTTCAGATGGGGGGACAGCTCTTCAGCGTTTGTCTCTGACAACTCCCATTCTTGAGTGGTCGTCCACGGAGCAGATACTTGCGATCAACTCTCTTTTTCGAGCAGGTCATCAACTGGGTTCAGTGGATCCGCGGCCGACAATCGACGAAACATTTGATGTGGCCATTCAGATTCATGAGTCCGCGGTTGAAAATGCTTGTGCAACGGTCCTGGCTGGAAGGACTTTGAATGAGAAAAAACTCGATGAGCTGCTGGGTAAAATTGGGAGAGGAGTTGAAGATTCAGCTGCCGCGGCGGAAGGCGACAAAGCGGGCGAGTCAGCTGAAGAGGAACCGTTCGAAATCGTATTTTCCCCACTGCGGCCTATCGTGTTTGAGGCTCGAGATCAAGTCGTTCGTGTTGGCGTGCGTGGTCGACGCTTTACCAAGGGTAATCGAGTGCTGCAGAAAGCTCTTGAAGTCACCGCTGATTACAAGCCAACCAAGCTTGAAAATGGGACGGTTGTGCTTAAGCGGGATGGTAAGGTCAAAGTCAATTTTGGTGGAAAGAAACTTTCCATCAGTGAAGCTGGTATGAAACCCGTCATCGAAAAATCGTTTGGAAAAGTGTTTCCAGATGTCATCTTGGAGCGGGCCATCAAGGTCGCAGAAGAGGCCAAGATGGAATCTTTGCGGGGCTTGGAGTTTCTCCCCCGACTGGTGCAAGCCGATGGTGGTTGGCTCACCATTGCTATTCGTTAGGTTGAGGCTTTGCGAACGCTGCTACTCTTTGTGTAGACTCATCGGAATCTAGCCCCCTGTTTTCTGAGGTGTTCTTGTGCAATTCCGGTATGTGCTTGCTCTTTGTTGTTGCTTGGTTTTACAGCAAGCATCTGCGGTTGAGTCCGAAGTTTTAAGCGATGTGGAATACGCGAAGGTGGATGGGCAGACGCTCCTGCTTGATCTTTATCTCCCGGCATTGAACAATTCGGATGACCAAGGCATCGTCGAGAGTGGACGTGGTCGGCCCTGTATCATTTTTGTGCACGGTGGTGGATGGAAAGGGGGAGACAAAAAGTCGGCCAAGCAGAACGCTGCATGGCTTGTCGATCATGGATTTGTAGTTGCCAGCATCAACTATCGCTTGACGGATACAGCCCAGTGGCCTGCGCAGATCAATGATTGTTATGAGGCAGTGCGTTGGGTCCGACGAAAGTCAAAAACATTTGGAATTGATCCCGATCGGATTGGAGCTTTTGGCACTTCCGCTGGTGCTCACCTCGCTGCCTTGATGGGGACTCGTATCTTTCCCGGGAAAGAAAATGTTTCCAGTCGTGTGCAGTCTGTGTGTGACTGGTTCGGTCCATCAGACTTAATGACCATGCCACCGAACAATGTTGGGAATGGACGAACCGCCGAGGATGTAGCTGGGTCCAACGGTGCAAAATTGCTTGGGGCGACAGTACGTGAAGTTCCGGAATTGGCAGCAGATGCAAGCGCGATGGATCACGTGAGTGGTAACGCAGCTGCCTTCTTGATCATGCACGGCGATCAGGACCCGGGAGTCCCTGTGTCACAAAGCATCCGTCTGCACAAAAAACTGGTGGCGAGTGGAGCGCTATCAGAACTTCATGTTGTGGAGGGTGGAAAACACGGTGGAGTACTGTTTCGTACAAATGAAGTTAGGCAACGCGTGCTTCACTTCTTTCAACGAAGCCTGATGCAAAATTGGAATCAAGGAACGGGTCCCAATGCCAGATTTCGCGTTTTGCATGCGTCCGCGCCAACACACTGGAGTGTGGTTCGTGACGAGGGTATCAAATGGCAAGTCACGCTTCCAGGTACTGGGCAGAGTACCGTGGTTCACTGGGGTGAACGTATCTTTTTTACGACGATGAAACCTGTACAACGGGATTCAACCATCGGTTCAGATATCGTTGCATGGTGCTGTGATGCGAATACTGGCAAGACTCTATGGAAACGTGATGTCGCAGCTACGCATCCACTTCGCTTGTCCGGATGTTTTAGCGATAGCACCGCACCCCCTCCCGTGACTGATGGTCGACTTGTTTGCTTCTTCAATGCATCTGGAACGGTCGCCTGTTTTGATCTCGATGGAAAATTGCAGTGGAGTCGAGAGTTGATGACGGTTGGTCGAAGTCAACCAACTCTCATCCGTGGAGTTGTGATTTTTATCAAACAGAGCTACATGCCTGATGAGGATGGGAAATTCACACATGATCACGGTGACGCGCCGGTCGAACAGTGGACGCAACTACAAGCCATTGATCTTCAGACGGGCGAAGACAAGTGGGCAACGAGTTGTGGGGCCAATATGGGTTGCGTGCCACTACTCATGTCTCGAACGGATGGTCGTGATGTCATGGTTGTCGGTCGTGGCGGTGGGCATTCACCTCCGGAAAAACCGACAGGAGTTTCGATGATTGATGCTGCTGATGGGAAGACGCTATGGACACTGCCTTTGCCCAAGTTCATGAGTACGATGACCTACAATCTTGTCGGTGATGACGTTCTCGTTTTTGATGCCGGAAATCATTTGTGGGTTGATGCGTACAGCGGCAAAGTCAAACGGCAGGTCTCCATTGTCAAAAATGTTCCCGTTCGACGGCATGGCGCAGAGGGCTGGAAGACAGAAACGACAACCATTGCAAATGTGAAGAAGCCAAGGTCGATCATTCAGCAATCGAACGTACTTGCGGGTGTTTATCACTACTTCCGCAGCTACACAGAACCGTGGCTGGGAAGGGTCGATTCCAGAACTGGACGCGTTGAATATTTGCAACTTCCCGTACAGATGCGTCCAGGGTCCGAACGACAAAAAGATGACCTGTTGTGGGGCCCCGAGGATATGGACGCGAAAGTGTTCGATGCTGTTAAGGGAGCTCGTAAAAAGCAGGCTGCATTTCCCATAACAAAGTGGGCGTTCAAAGAAAACGATATGAAGGATGCTGCTGGAAACGTCGTGATGGGTGACCAACGGTCCAGGGGCAATGGTTGGGGCCACCATGCATCGCAATTGCCCACGGTAATCGGAGACTACCTCTACTTGCCGACGATGGCCGGTACGGTGTACGTGATTCGTTGGGACAGTGAGGTGCTCAACGAGGAAGCAATTGTTGCGATCAACGATCTGGGGCCCGTTGGCGGGGCTTGGAATCGCGCGAGTTTGAGTTTCGCTGCTGACTCTTTGTTTGCACATACCATTGATCGGCTGATCTGCATTGGCAAGTGATTGGATTGTGGTTCGAAAATCCGTTGTGCTGTTGATGGGCCGATACGAGAGAGCGTATGGCTGATTTGGTTCTGGCTAGAAACGAGTCTGGCATTGCACGTATGGAAATTGTCCACCGGCATCGCTGGGGATGGCCGGAGTCAGTTGGTAGTACTTGCTGGGTCGAAAGATCGAATGGCCCTTAAGAAGATCGTTTCGGGGATTTAATCCGCTGTTGATCAGGATATCCAATGTCTGACCCACTTGGCGGTCTGTTGCCGCGTTGTTCGGATTGAAGGCCGTCAGGTTCGCGTTGTATGGAGTCGTTTTCTGGTCCAGAAAGAAGTCTTGGTACCAGAGCGTCAGTTAAACTCGCGGACTAAGTGCGGGGTCGTGGACTGAAGACTGGCTTCATTGATATTGCGAGACCCGAATAGGTCCATGAAACCGAGGTAACCATGCGACTACCGAAACAACATATCGAATCCGCCGTCACCTCTTGCAGTTGGAATCTCGTTATCTCCAGATGCACGGTCGTACCATAACCACAATCGGGAATCCCCTTCGCTGTGCTGATGCAGGTCGTGTAGGCGGTGAACCATGCCGGCAGTGATGAATTTGGTCTCGTAATTTCATACCCGGACCATTGCTTCCAAATTGGTAAGTACCTTCAAATGCAAATGACTTTCCAGTTTCTCCTTGAAGACTGGGCCCACTGGTTTGTGAATCGTATTGCTCACGTCGGCCGTAGAGACCGAGGCAATACTTATCAATTCCGAATTTTGCAGTAGGACGGTGTACAGTGTTAATGTCGTAGGAGTCGACTTCCTGATCGGCTTGGTCGCTGTTTGTCCCGAATGCATGTCACCAACCCGATGCAGGAAGAAAGCATCAGATTTCCACCATTGTGCTTGGTGGATGACTTTCAACCCATCAAAGGTTCGCGGATCATTTACCCAGTCCAGTCGTGATACCAGTCTTTGAGAACGATAATCCGGTTCTTGGCGACCAACGCGGAGGCTCAGTGTCTCTGTGAGTTGTGTGTCAAGAGATAGCGATTTGATTCGGGCGGGTCGGTCGTGTTCGATGGTCCTGCCTGCGACCACTGACGTACCAATTGCCATCGATGAAAAAACGTAGTTGCCGGTGTTTTGCTTTGGTCACACCGATCCGCGTGGTGCGACACACTCGAGTGGGCATTTGCCCACTCTGGAAAATGCCTACACTGGCGGAGTGTACAAGATCTGTAAGGTCCAATGAGCGATCAACACCGAGTGCTTGACACAGCATTGCCGGTCCCCGGGTCAACCGACTCCTTTCGTCGGTACCACGTTGACGCTGCATCTCGGGCAGACCCCATACAGGCTCCAGAGCTCGAATCAGGACCGCACTGCCGATCCCTGGCGACTGTGTTACAGCATTCAAGCAATACTTGGCATGAATTGGATAGACGTACAATGTGCCCGGCGGGCCAAACATCGAAGCATTTCCAGCCGTTTTTCCCCGAGCACTGTGGCTGGCTGCATCGCCATGGGACAGATAGGCCTCGGTTTCAACAATTTGACCACCAATCCACTTACCCCGATTTTTTCTAAGCAGTGACATTCCCAACAGTTCGCGGGCTACTTGCACGGGATCGCGGTCGTAGAATGAATGCGGCAAGCGATCTTGTGAGGAAGGTATTTTCATGATGAAACATCAAAGCCAAATGTTGTCGGCGCGATGGATTGTTCCCGTGACCAGTGAGCCCATTCACGGTGGCTGGTTGGAAATTGACGGTGGTCAAGTGGTGGACTTTGGATCCGGTGCGGCACCTCGATCCGCGAAGGATCTGGGTGACGTTGCAGTTTTGCCGGGCTTGGTAAATGCCCATACACATCTTGAATTTTCAGATTGTCCGGAAATGGTCGGTTTCCCGGGGATTTCATTGCCAGAATGGATAGGCGAGGTCGTGCGCACACGCCGGGCCACCGATGAGGCAAGTCGCAATGTCGCCATTGAGTGTGGGATGAGGGAGTGTGCACGCACCGGTACGTATTTGGTTGGTGAGATTACAACACCACCTTGCCTTTATCAGTCGGCGACGGATGGGGTAGACGTGATCTCTTTTGCAGAGGTCCTGGGATTGAGTTCGGAACGTGGAAGAGAACGTCTTGACGTTGCGAAGGCTCATTTGGAAGTCAACGCCCGCAGTGGGGTGAGCCCGCATGCACCGTATTCTACATCGCTGGAAACTCTCAACGCATGCCTTGAGTTGGTGAATGCTACGGATCGACCTTTGGCCATGCATGTTGCCGAATCACCCCACGAGCGAGAATTGTTGCAGACTGGTACTGGGCCGTTTGCTGAGGCTTTGAAGTCGATGGGGGTATGGCGAGAGGATCTTTTTCCATGGCCAGCGGATCCCTTTGTATGGTTAATTGAGAAACTGGCACAGGCTCCTCGATCGCTTCTAATTCATGCAAACGACTTGAATGACGCAGAAATAGCAAAGCTGGCGGAATATCCCCAAATGACGGTTGTCTACTGCCCAAGGACACATCATTTTTTCCAATATGAACCTCATCCAGTGGCGACAATGTTGTCGCACGGCGTGCGGGTGGCCTTGGGAACAGACTCAAAAGCAAGTAATCCAGATCTCAATCTCTGGAGCGAAGCACAGTTTCTGTGGCAGCATCGGGTTGATCTTGCTCCGCAGGCTGTCTTGCGGATGGCCACGTGGTCTGGCAGCCAAGCTTTAGGACGCAATGACGTGGGCTGCATACGAAAGGGGTGTCTCGCAAAATTAGGATGCGTGCGAAGTTCTGCTTCCACAGAGGAACAGTTATTTCGTGACTTCGCGACTCATGACTACGCTCCCCTTGGGGGCCTCACTGCTTAGCCACTATTGAGCCCGGCTTGAATCCCATCAGGCGCGAAGATACTACGTCCCCCATCGACTGGAATGCAGGTTCCGGTTACGAAGTCGTTTTCACAAAGAAACTGTGTCGCATGGGCGACGTGTTCAGGGGTGCCAACCTTACCCGCCAGTGTGCTGGTTGCCATCTTTTGTGCAAACTCATCAGTCGCATCTTCGCCCAGCAAGACGGGGCCCGGTTGTATGCAATTCACGCGAATCCGTGGATTCCGATGTCCGAGCTCAACAGCCAACGATCGGGTCATCGTTTCGATCGCACCTTTGCTTGGGAAGTACGCGGCATGATCCAGGTAAGGCCGCACAGTCGCCCAATCCCCAATGTTGATGATGGATCCGCCCATCGATTGTGACACCATTCGCAGGCCAGCTGCTTTGGCACATAAGAAAGACGCGATCGAATTGATTTCGAAATATTCGCGGATGTCACCCGCGGTAATGTTCTCCAGGGCGGTCGGCTGCCAGATTGCGGCGCTATTGACCAGAATGTCGATCCGCTGGAATTTTGTTACGGTTTCGTCAACTAATCGTTCCGGCGTATCTTCATTGCAGAGGCTGCCTTGTGTAACGATGGTCTGTTTCGAGTGCTTGTCGCTGATCTGTCTGGCAAGTTCCTCGGCTTGATCGACACTTGTATTGGCGTGCAAAGCAATACGACACCCGAGACTGGCCAGGTGGATAGCGATCGCCCGTCCGACTCTGCGGGAACCGCTTCCGGTGACCAAGGCAACGGGTTCGGGACAGTCAAAAACTTCTTGCAGCTTGGACATGTTGATTTGAGGGTGAAATGTCGGGAAGACGGAATTCAAAGATACTTTGCGAGCTCACCACCGCGCGCTGCCCGGGCATCGACTTTTGCCGTGATTTCCGGATCTTCAATCAGTGGTGGGGCATGATGTGGTTTGATCCTTGCATCGATCACGAGTGAACCGCTGCAGCCCCAGTGTTTGTTGACAGATTTGGCGCCAAGGCCATCGATGTCAAAAGCAGGGTTACTTCGTGTGAACGTGGTCCATAGCCAGTTGCTCATCGAGCGGGCGGCAAAGTCGCTATCGTCAACAAGTGTTATCAGCGGAAGCGTTTCAAAACAGGGTCTGCTCGTCATGCCTCTTACAAAGGTTCTCAGGTCGTTCGGTGACTCAGGATTGGCGAATCGAGGGGCCTCGATCGCGATAATACCCGGAGCAACAATTCTGGGGTTCCTCAATCCTTCAGGCAATGTCAAGTTTTGTGGTAGTTCGGAACCCAAGGTGCGTTGCGGTGGTCCTGTCCCTGCAATGACAACTTTGGAACCCTGATTGAACCCACTGCCTGAGTAGTCAAGTGTGTCGATCGTGGTTCGGGTCTGAAAGTGCAAGTCACGTTTCCAGTCAACGCGGGACAGGACGTGATGCATATATGCCTCGATATCATGGATGTTGAGTTCATTGCTTGGATCATCCGTGATGAAAAGATACTTGGCTAATGAAAGTTGCCCATTACCGAGAATCGCGTTGGCCTGAGTTAGTAACTCCTGTGGTTCCGGTCGCTCTAGATAGGGCATGTAACGCTCGCTGCCAATCGCCAGCAACAGTGGATGGACGCCTGCAGCGTCTACGGCATGCACTGCTTTTACTCCCGGGATCACTGACGGAATGATGGGGTCAGTGAGTTCATGGATAAGCTGGCCAAAAGTGGTGTCTTCCTGCGGAGGGCGACCAACGACGGTAAAAGGCCAAATTGCATCTTTGCGATGCCAAACGTGTTCGACCTGCATCACTGGAAACTCATGCTGCAAACTGTAATACCCAAGGTGATCACCGAACGGTCCTTCTGGTTTGGTTTGGTTGGGATTGATCGTGCCCACGATCGCAAAATCAGCGTCAGCATAAACCGGTGCATGATTGCCAGTGATCATGCCGATTCTTCGGCCCGCCAAAGCTCCACCAAAAGTCAATTCAGTAAGTCCCTCAGGAAGTGGCATCACCGCGGCAACTGACATTGCCGGGGAGCCACCTGCTGTGATCGTTACGCGGAGTGGCTTGCCTCGATCTAGAGCAGCGCGATGATGGACGCCCATGCCACGATGGATTTGATAGTGCAATCCGACTTCCGTGTCTGGCTCATATTCGTTACCTGAGAGTTGTACTCGATACATCCCAAGATTGACCTGCATCAAATTTGATGGTGCATTCGGGTTGTCACTCAGTACTTGAGGCAGGGTGACAAAAGCACCTCCGTCCTCAGGCCAACACTTGATTGCGGGCAAGTCACTAATCTTGCATGTGGACTTCTGAACTGGCCCGCGATTCACTTTGCGGGGCAGCATGTTAAGAGCGGTGAGTGGTACGCCCGCGTATCGTAATGGCCGTTTGGGCAAGGCAGATGGATCAATTTTCACCTCGATCACCCTCCGCACCGCCTCAAGGGTTCCTCTGAACAAATACCTCGCTTGCTCGATCGACCCGAACAGATTTGAAGCGGCTGGGAAATGGCAGCCCCGAATGTTCGTGAAGAGAAGTGCGGGGCCGTTGTTGGCATACACACGGCGCTGGATTTCTGCCATTTCCAGATCGGCGTCGACTTGTTCATCGATCTGGATCAGGTATCCACCTTTTCGCAGGTCTTCGACGGCGTCTCGGGTTGAACGATGCTTCACGGGCGGAAACACTCTTACGCACGGATGGTGTTGGGAACCAGATCAGGAAGGGTAGGATAACCGCGTCTGGCAACATAGACTAACGATAACCGTGTATCGGTCATCTTGCCCATCCCATCCACAACCACTTGAAATACTCATGTTGGACAGCAATCCAATTCCATCCTCGGAAGTTTTCACTGTCACTGAAATTTTAGACCAGAAAAGCGACGTGTTGGTCGCTGGTCTGACGGAAGAGGGTAGCGTTTCGTCAACACTGGATATGATGGATCAGTTGACGGGGGGCTGGGTCAAGCGTCTCGTGGACGATGGGGAAATACGGGGAAAAGCAGGCGAGTTGACTCTGCTCGCCTCTCCCGCCGATACCGGGCCCCGGATGCTCCTCATCGTCGGTCTGGGATCAGGTGAACTGGATAGAGACTTGGCTTTCGAGTCCGGAGCCATGTTGGTTCGTCGGCTGGGTGATCGGAAACGCGAAAAAGTCGTCGTTGCGCTGGGGGATTCCTTCCCTCCAACCACCCATGACGCGTTGATCGCGGGTGCTGTCTCAGGATGTGAGCAACAGGCGATTTATCAGTCCGAGCCCGCATTACAGATTCCTGAGGAAATTCTGTTTTACGGAGTCTCTGAAGAAAGCCTCCAACGAGGGTGTGTGATTGGTGAATCCATTAACCAAACACGGCGTCTGGTGAATGAGCCACCAGCGGTTGTATTCCCCGAGAGTTTTGCGCAAAAAGCTACTTCACTATTCGATGGAAGTTCTGTCATCGTCGAAGTTTGGGATGAGCAGCGATTGATTGCCGAGGGCTGCAGGGCAATCCTTGCGGTGGGAGCAGGATCATCCAAAACGCCCCGTCTATTAATTCTGAGGTACAACGGTGGTGGCTCAGAAAAACCACTGGCATTGGTCGGAAAGGGTGTCACCTTCGATAGTGGCGGGCTTTCGCTCAAGCCCAGTGCCGGAATGCTTGACATGAAATGTGATATGGCTGGAGCAGCCACTGTGGTTGGTGCCATGCATGGAATTTCCAAACTGGGGCTGAAACGCAATGTCATCGGATTTTGTGGACTTGCAGAAAACATGATCAGCGGTGACAGCTACAAACTGGGCGATGTAATTGAGACTCGCAGTGGTAAGACGATTGAGATTCACAATACTGATGCTGAGGGGCGAGTGGTGCTTGCCGATACACTTGACGTAGCAATCCAACATGAGCCACGAGCGATGGTTGATCTTGCCACACTCACCGGTGCTTGCATGGTGGCGTTGGGAACGGACGTTGCAGGTTTGATGACAAACAATCAAGGGATTTGTGATGAAATTCAAGCTGCTGCAGGTGCCGAGGGAGAGCCAGTTTGGCAATTGCCCATGTTCGAGCTGTTTGACGAAAAGGTCAAAAGTAAAGTGGCAGATATCAAGAATGTTGGCGAGGGCCGCTGGGGAGGTGCAATAACGGCGGCCAAGTTTCTTGAAAACTTTGTGGGCAATGTGCCTTGGGTTCACATCGATATCGCTGGTCCCGCATTCGCTGATGGGGCGAAGCCATCAAGGGATGCCGGTGCCACTGGAGTGATGGTGCGGAGCTTGATTCGCTGGGTTGAAAACAGCGATGTCTAATCAGTGACGGCTTGTGGAAAGTAGACGCAAGCCACGGAGTGTTCGTTGCTACCAACGAAGTTGTTTTACTTTGACCCTGGCCAGAATTTTTTCCACTTGCTTTCACTGGCTTTTGCTGCTGACTCACGATCTTCTTCGCTTCCTGGGTTTGCGCCCTCCAGTTTAGAAGCCAGATCACGAATCGCGTGGGTGATGCCTGCTCGGGGCGCTTGCACGTTCAACGGGACACCATGGTTGCGGACTTCAACCATGGTTCGATAGTCATTGGGTAGCAATGCGAACAATTCTCGTCCCAAGGTCTCCTTAGCCTTTTTTAAACTGATCTGGCCGGATTCCAGACCTGCGCGATTAACAATGATTTCAACCTTTTCCTTGAGGTCGTCTATTTCCTCGAAACTCATCATCAGACGGACGACATTACGCAAGCAGGGGAGGTCCAACTGCGTTACCAAGAGGACTTTGGACGCACTTTCAATCGCAGCCATATCGATCGCGTTATAAGTCTTGGAAAGATCGATAATCAGGTGCGTGAAGGATGCTTTCAGTAGTCCGATGACTATGCGTATGTTGTCAGCAGTAATCCCGCTGGTCTCGTGTAAGTCAACGGGTCTGGGAAGCAGATGCAGTCCACTACTGTGTTTCGTGAGGGATCGCTTGAGCAATTGGACGTCAAGCCGGGATACATTTTGAACAACATCAGCTAGCGTATAGTCAGGAATTGAGTCGAGGAACACATCGGTATCACCGAGTGCCAAATCGAGATCCAGTAAGGCAACACTATTCGTTGTTTTCTCTGCAAGCACACAACCGAGATTGACAGCCGTGCTTGTGGTTCCCACTCCCCCTGTTGCCCCGGCAATGGCGATCACTTCGCTACTGCGAGTCCCCGCTTCCATCCCGCCGAATTTCTGGTGCCTGACACGTTGGAGTGCATCGGATAAATCTTCTTCCGACGCCGGAAGTGTCAGGAATTCTCTCGCTCCAGCACGAATTGTTTTCAGAATCAGGTGTCCATCGGTGTCACGACTTGCAGCCAGGATCGCGGTTCCTCGAATTTCCGCTGTCAATTTCTCAATCAGTGCGATTGCTTGATCGGGATTGCTATCGAGTGCTACGAAACCGATATCTGGATTCGTCTGTTCCAGCACATCAGGAAAAAACTCGTATCGTGAACAATCTGCCTCTAACCACACCGTATCCAAGCCCAGGAGCATTCCTTTGAGGGAATCACGTGTGGCATCGTTTGGATCGACAAGGGCGATTCTTAGTACGTTACTCATGAGATTGCTTGCTCATTGTATGTCGGACGAATTGCAGCACGAGCGACCATCAATATCCTGTTTCTCTGACTCTCATCACTTCAATGGTGGTGCCGTGATGGAAACTCCGTCGCCTACGATGACCGGCGCCTCACCAGGGACAATCGCTCCTCGCGGAATAGCTTCCTCATTTTTGAATTGCCCTGGCATGACTTCTGGCATCACGCCGGAGCCATCGCCTCCGATGTTGCAATGATCACCGCCAAGAAGGTTGGGAACTTCGATGTGACCGTGAAGGTATAACTCAGAGTCACTGGGGGACATCGAGTTAAGACCGGGACCGCCTCGGGGGACTTGGTGCGGATCAAGTGCTTCCACTATCTCAGGAGTCACTGTGATCAGCAATTCGATATCATTTCTGACCTCAGTGATTCGTCGAAAAGCTGCGCCGATGTAGGGTAACTCGCCAAAGAATGGCGTGGCTCGGGAAACCGCCTCGGTGCGGCTCTGCAGTAGACCAGCGATCGCAAATGTTTGTCCTGCCTGTAACTCGACGGCAGTCTCAACATAGCGAGAACTGAAAGCAGGGACATCAATTCCTTCGGCGCTGATGGAGCGTGATGGATCAGGCTCGGTTACCTCAGGGCGAACTTCCAATCGGATTCTGCCAGGCCCAACGATGAAAGGAAGAAAATCAACAGCGGTACCAAATTCTTCATAGTTCACCGTGACCGAATTGTTGTTCGGAACAATGTACGGAACACGTCCACCCACATTGAATCTGGCGGGGCGACCGTGAGTTGCCACGACTGTCGGTTCTGCAAGAAACTTGATCAGGTCCTGTTTGCGCAAGGCTGCGATCAGAGCCTGGAAATCACCAGCACTTGCAAATAGCTTGTTCGTTGCTCCTAGAGTTGCTCCCCCTGTAGGGATGGCAGCGGTGCTAGACACCGCTGCGTTGATTAAACCACTTGGTGCTGAATAAAAGAAGGAACCCGTGGAAACGCTGCCCCAGTCGATACCAAGATCTCTCAGCTTTGTGCGGGACACTTCCATGATTTTCGTATGCAGCAGAACAGTCTGGACTCCGACGACACGAATGTTATTCACGACCGTCGTATAGAACTGCTCGGTAATTGCCACTGCCCGATCAACATCATCTACGCTCGTTACCGTTCCAGAAATGATCGCGCTATCCTGAATCGGAAGGACCTTGAGCGTCGCTAATGGAAGCTGGCTTTCGAGAATTCCTTCCACCTGCCGTGCATCGGCCATCACAATGACATCGACGGTGTAGAGCTGATCATTCGTATCCCACAGATTCAGTTGTGTGGTACCGGGTGTTTTCGCAAAGATTTGAATTTGATTTTGAGAGACGGGCGTCGCTCCGACCACTAATTCATTGTGAACCTGAAATTTCGGAATTCGTTCTTCGAGCGTCAGGATGCGACTGCTTTTGACAACCATTTCAACCCGCTCAGAAGATTGAGAGATGTTGTGAGTAACGGCTGACCCCTTCGAGGCCAAAACCCCGGGTGCCGTTTGGGCGTGAGTTGGCCGAAGGCACGCAGCGGAGATCGTCGTGGCAATCAATACTGTGGCCAAGAGCCGTGCCATCAATCGGTTCGTTTCCATCGCTGGGGCATCCTTGCTAGACCAAATTCGACTCCATGCGAATTCTGTCCTAAGAAAGTGAGGAGTTTCTCACTTTCGTAGGTCCAGTGGTCAGTGCGTGTAACGGTAGTAAATGAGAGGTTATCGCCAGGGTCAGCTATCAAGTGATGAACTGAATCAAATTATCGTTGTGGGGTGAATCCCCAAGGCCAGGTCGGTCGTATCAGTTTGCCACGCTTGAGGGCGGCTGCAAGAGTGGACTGTCTTCGCCACTCAGTCGCTGAAAATCGTTTTCGCTTCGGATCTGAACAGGAGGCGTTCGGGACATTGGTTTTTGAGGTTCGGTACCTTTGGCGCCGACTTTCCCAATCAATACGGGCAATTTTCCCGGTACAATCCAATATTCGAACATTTGTTCTTCGACGAGCTTGAACATAGTGAAGCCTTCAACTTGATCATCGGCTACCTTCGACTCAACAGCAGGCCCCGCTGCGAGTAATTTTTGAGCTGCTTTCTCTTTCTCTAGTCGCAACTGCTGTTCTTCTTCTTTCTGTTCAAGTTTCGTCCGATGGTTCTCGATCATCGTAAGAAAATTCGCCGCGGCTTCGTTTGAGCCGTCCTCACGGGTGTGATCCTGATCGCTGGCTTTGTGCAACTCAATGTCTGCGAGTTCCTTGGCGTACGACCAAGCATCTTTGTCTTTTTCGGGAATTAGCAGTTGGATAAATCTAGCAGGATTACCAAGCTCTTCATCGCTGCGTCGTGACGTGTCGCCATCGATTGAAAAGACACGAATTCCCATGAAGACGGTCTGCGACCCGCTTCGGGGAATGAAATTACCCTCTTCGAAGAAACCGACAACATCCACTCGGTCCCCTGGTTGAAGTGAACTGGTGATCCCGAGTTCGCTGGCGTTCATGTCAACAGCTTTCCAGCCATTGGGTACGCTTGTCCAGTTTTCGTCCATTAGTTTGGCGGGCATGATGGGTTCACCATCAAACAAACGCTGTTTTGCGTACTTTCCCTCGACCTCTGCCAGCCGGTTGCTGGCACCTTCGGGTACTTTGTCTTCTGGCCACCGTTCCAACGCAATTTTCTTGGCCGTGATTTTCTCGCCTACATCGATCGTCGCTGATGTTACAAAAATCTCGACCATACTTGTTGTATTCTGATTGCCCTGTGCTTTTAACCATTCGCTGGCCAGAACGGCTGCAACGGTACCACACACGCAGGCAAGAAAGAGATAGATCGATTTATTACGCATGGTATTAATTCGTTTATAACGAGTTAACCGTTGAGTTTTGCGGTCAGTTCAAACGGTGCTGTGGCACCGCTCAAACAGGCGTAATAGTTTTTTTCGGCACAAAACATTGGACCGCTGCAACCCGCATGACCGTTGAGCTATCATCAATACGACCGTTGCCCCCAGCTTAATCCACTGGAATTACCCAATCGTCAGAAATTGACAGTGAAGTCACATGACGCGGCATACTCATACAAGCATGCCTGCGATTGCAAAGTATGCAATTGAACCGACTGCCATTGGGATTCCGTAGGGCAGCAGGTACATCGATGGTTTTCTCTCCCTTGCGATTTCAGAGAGTTTTTCAGGATTTCGTACCGTTTTCCACTCGTGCAGAATTTGGTGTCCCATGGCCAGATGCTTTTGCCATTGCCCGCTACGAAGGATCATGACTGCGGCCATGACTCCTCCTACCATGGCGGTTGCGGCAAATGCATAGAGGGTCACCATTGTGCCAAGCCAAGCTCCTACACCAGCAAGCAGTTTGACATCACCAGCACCCATACCACCAACGTTACGCAAAACCAGTAGCAGCATCATTCCGACAAAGGTGCCAAGTAAACTCCATCCCAGACCGTTCATTCCATCTTGCATGGTCCAGTGGAGCCAACCGCAGGTAATGAAGGGAAAAGTCAGCCAGTTAGGTACTTTCAAAATCGCGCCATCGATGATTGCAGCGACGATGAGAACAACGGTTACGAACCAGACGGTCCAGTTCTCTGCAATTCCTTGGAGTAGCATTTCCATAGTCAGGATCCTGGTGATTTCTTTGGCGAGCGGTGGGTGGCGAAATAGGCGTGGTTGTCCTCATTTCGTCATGTGTATGGTTCAGCGTATGTCAGCGAGGGCCTACCAGCCAACTGAACATCGCGAACAGTAGCGTCACGAGGCAGCAGGACAGTTGCCACGCGTAGGCTGCTGCATCAGCAGGCAGTAGTGGGTAGTTCATGAAAGAATCCCGCAGTGGGCAGGAGGCGGTGCGATTCGGATCGGACCGCGGGGAACGCTGAAATGTCAATCTCAACGCGAACATCCCTGCGCTACGGCACGGTTCTCTTTGCAGTGAACCGTACCGAGAAGCGACGAGATATCTTTAGTGGGCCGCCGGATACCAGCGGTCGGCGATTTAGTCAGCGAGCTTAGTGCCAATTTCTGTGAATTTGGCTGCTGCGTTGTCACCAACGGTTCCAACAGCGGCCAGGCAGACAACCACGATGAGTGCCAACATAACGGCGTACTCGACTGCGGTTGGACCATCTTCTTCTTTAAGAAACTTTACGATGCTGTCAGCGAAATTCTTCATGTCTCTCTCCTCGCGAGTGAGACGCATGTCTGATAGACATGCGACGACGACTTTAAATGCATGACTCAATGTGAGTCATACTCTGATAAAGGAACAGCCTCGTCTCCGACTTTCGTCTGACACGCCTTGGCATGGGCAAGCAGTAATGACCGCTAACTCATATTCCCTTGGCAACCCGGCGGTCCAATAGGCCCAACGATGCATTCGTGCATGATGAACTGATTGGATCCGTGGCTTTGCGCCCCGCCTTTACAGACGGTTTGCCCTTGTCTAGGGAGCAAGGCTGACCAAAACGGCGGTGATCGCGTTCCTGCGACTGAGTCCGCTTTGGCAGCAAGTCGAACAACGACTCGCTCACTTCATTTGAAACCTAGGACAAAATCGAGCGGTGTCAAAAAACTCTGGTCAACGAAAACCTAACGATCACAATGATGGCCCGAATATGCAGGTTGTGATCATTGGGATGCCGCTGACAATGTGTTGGCACCACAACACCCGCCTCTGCTGACTGTTAGCGAAGAACCGTTACTCCGCGCCACATCTGGATTCGACGTAGCGGCGGTTGCCGATCTGGACTCACATGCGATTTCCGTATTTGAATTGCGTCAATGCTCACGCTTGTACATGCGTCAGTCACCTGGGTTTCCACCCTCATCCGTTGTGATTCGTGTTGGCTGCTGAAGGTAGTAGAACAGATCCCGTATTTCATCAATGGAAAGCGCATCCAGCAGCCCATCTGGCATCGGGGATTTTTCGGTCACTTTTTGACTTTGAATCTTCTCCTTATCGAAACTGAGCTTTTCGGTTGCGGTTTGAAGCGAGATGGTTCGGTCTGTTTCGTCGGTTACCAAGCCGTTGAAGACGCGATTATCAGTCGTTAGCAAAATGGTCATGCGATAGTCCTTGCCAACGATCCCGCTGGGATCAACCACATTACTCAGTAGGTAGTCAATGTTGTTGCGATTGGATCCTGTCAGGTCGGGGCCGATCTGTTCACCTTCACCGAATAAACGGTGACAATTTTGGCACAGTTTTTGGAATAATCGGCGTCCATTTCCGAGTTGGGCTTCATCAGACAAAGAAACCTGCAGTGCTTTTCTTAGTTCGTCAATCTTATTCTGCATTTCATGCGGGGTAGTTCGAACTTCTCCCCATACGCGTCCAATGAGTTGAGTGAGCTGCGGATCGCCGAAGCTTTTGATCTGTCGCACCTGAAATGCTGATAGCTCATTCGCAGGTATTTTTCCCTTCTCAATGGCTTGAAGCACGGCTTGCGCAAAAGACTTTCGAGAGACGAGCATGGACATGACTTGCGGACGCACCGGACTGCGAAAGTTGCGATAACGATCAACCAGACGTTGTCCAATTTCAGGTTCGTCGAATTGCGACAATCCACGGGCTGCTAGTAAATTTACATGCTGGTCAGCGAGTAGTTCCTCACAGATTTCTCTCATTCCCATTGCATCACTTTGGATCAATGTCTGTAAGGCTGCGGCTCGCACCGCCGGTTCCCAATCTCCTTTTCCCCGTGCGATGGTCTTCAGTTCTTCGATTGCCCGACCATCACCGAACACCACGCCCAGTTCACGAATGAGGTTGGCGGTTGCAGGTGACTGATTTTCGGTAATGCGATTCCATGAATTTGGGCGTGGGGCAGTGATTCTTCCTTTCAAGCCAAGGTTGACGCCAGTCAAGACCGTTTTCAGGTAAACGCTTTTTTGTGCTCCGGCATGTGTCAGCAGTCGGTCAAGTGCGTCTGGATACACATCGATTTCTTCTGCAAGACAGCGAGCGATGAGCTCCAGGGTCTTTGGAAGTTTACAAGCTTTGGCAACGTCGACGAGGTCAGCAGGATTTTGATGAGTAACTGGGATCAGCCCGTACCAGATCATGAGCGGTAAGTTGTGATCCGCTCGATCTTCCTCACGATCGACAAGTGCCTTAGCGAGAACTGGGCGGAGGTCAGTCGGCAGTCGTTGCAGTACGGATGCAAGGCTCAAACGAACTAACGCAGAGGGGTCATTCTTCGCTATTGCGAGGAAATGCGGCATCAGTTTTTGGGCTTGTTCTTTCACCCGAGTGCGATCGGATACATTGTGGCGTGATGCTCCCATCGCGTCATCAAGTGGCCAGTCATCTGTCAGGAGGCGAATGGACCAACTTCTGAGTGATTCCTGTTTTGTATTGGAAAGGCCACGTAATAACTTCTGATCAGCACCTCCCAATACATGCAGGGTCAATAAAGCTTGAACTTTGGTGGTTGGATTGCTTTCTGATTGTTCAATCAGATGAACCAATCGTGGGTAGGTGGAGGTGACATCGCCTGTCATTTGACGCCTCGCTAATTCCAGTCTGGCTTGACGCGTGTACCAGTCATTGTGGCCAGCGTGGATGTTGACCAGTTGGGGTAACGACCAAGTGGTTAGATCGGTTGCGTTGGTCGCGACAGGAGTCTTGGCGTTGCGAATTTTGAAAATACGTCCACTTGTCCGGTGCACTCCGGTGTGTTCATGGCACTCTCCGGCATCACTCCAATCCAGCACAAACACAGCACCATCTGGGCCCGACCCCAATTCCATACCACGGAACCATGGGTCTTTGGCGAGAATTAGATCTCGTCCATGAGATGCGACGTAGCCTGAACCGTTACGACGAAGAATTTCCTGATTCACTCGTCGGCCGTGGAAATTCAGAGTGAAGAGGCGATCGCGATAAATCTCGGGCCAGTTGTCAGCCTGGTAGATCATCGTACCGGAGTGTGCGTGGCCGCCACCGAAGGAGTTCGCAATGCCATTTCGTGATTTAGTCCAGCTTTGTCCAGTATCAAAGTGCCAGTGATCAGCATGGAAATCGATCAATTCGTAAGTTCGGCGATTTGGATCCAGCACGAATGGTCGTGTGAAATGTGCGCCAGGAATCAGATGCCATAGATGGCCGTTCACAGTATTCACAAAAAAGGCTTCACCGAGAGAATTCCAATCGTGCCCCCACGGGTTGGTGGTGCCGGTTGTGAGTACTTCAACTCGCTTTTTTTTCGGATGGTAACGCCAAATCCCACCCTCCAAAGCAAGGCGTTCGTCTTCGGGTGTTCCCGGTACGCCTATTTTGGCGGGGCATGATCCACCACATCTTCCATACAGCCAACCATCTGGCCCAAATTGCAGGCCATTGGCAAAGTTGTGATAGTTCTGCTGTGCGACAGTGAAACCGTCGAGCACGATTTCGCCGGCGCTGTCGGGTACATCATCATGATTGAGGTCCGGAATGAAAATCAAGTTGGGCGGGCACATTAGCCATACACCGTCCAGGCCCACTTCGATTCCGGTCAGCATTTGGACATCATCCGTGAATACGGTACGTGTTTGGAATCGGTCCTCGGTGGTGTTGTCGAAGATTACAATTCTGTCTCGTAAGTCGAGTTGGAAACGTTGCTGCCGCTCCGCATACGTGTAGTTTTCGGCAACCCACAATCGACCTTTGGCATCCCACGACATAGCAATTGGGTTCTGGATGTCGGGTTCACTTGCAAAGGCTTTTGCGATCAGTCCTTCGGGCAGTTGCATACTCGCTGCAGCTACGTCTGCAGGCATCAACGTTTCATCGGATACTGGCTCGGTGTTGAATAAACGGGGGAAGTCAGCCACGGCACTGTTCATCAAAAGCAGGCCAAGAATCCACATAAATGAACGCATCGCGAACTTTCGTTTAGGCAAGTAATGGTTGTACAACGGTTCCATGCACATCTGTCAGTCGGAAGTCCCGGCCTTGGAACTTGTGGATCAAACGTTTATGGTCGATCCCGAGCAGATGCAACACCGTCGCGTGCAAGTCATGAACGCTAACTCCATTTTCTGCGACGTTGACACTGTAGTCATCAGTGCTGCCGTGGTTGACACCACCTTGAGTTCCACCACCCGCCATCCACATACTAAAGCAACTTGGATGATGGTCCCTACCATAGGATTTTTCCGTTAGCTTTCCCTGTGAGTAGATGGTTCTTCCAAATTCGCCACCCCATATGATAAGCGTGTCATCCAACATGCCTCGTTGCTTGAGGTCACGCAGCAGTGCCGCGGTGGGTTGATCTGTATCTTTGCACTGTTTTCCAATCTGGGTGGGCAGATTGTTGTGTTGGTCCCAACCTTGATGAAATAATTGAATGAATCGCACACCTCGCTCTGCGAGTCGTCTGGCAATCAGGCAGTTGTAGGCATAACGTCCTGGTGTTGCCACCTCGGGGCCATAAAGTTCCATGACGTGTTTTGGCTCGTTCGAGAAGTCCAATAGATCAGGGACGGACATCTGCATGCGGTACGCCAGTTCGTATTGTGCGATCCGTGTTTCAATCTCCGGATCTTTCATCTCGCCAAATCTGATCTGATTCAATGCCTTGAGTGAATCAAGCATCACGCGGCGTTGATCACGTGAGATGCCAGCAGGATCAGAAATGTCGAGAACCGGATCTCCCTGGTTACGAAACTTCACGCCTTGATGTTTCGATGGCAGGAATCCGCTGCCCCATAGACGGTCATAGAGAGGTTGGCCAGTCTTGCCGGTGCCTCTGCTGCTGAGGGCGACAAATGCTGGCAGGTTGTCGTTGTTGCTCCCCAGACCATAACCAACCCAGGAACCGATACTCGGGCGGCCAGGAATCTGGGAACCTGTCTGCTGAAATGTGATGGCAGGGTCATGGTTGATCGCGTCGGTATGCATTGATCGAATGATGCACAGCTCGTCAGCCATGCTTCCAATATGCGGCAACGCATTACTGATCCACGAGCCTGATTGTCCACAACGTGTAAAATCAAAGGTGCTGGGTGCGACCGGGAAACTGGCCTGCGCTGAGCTCATGGTCGTTTTACGTTCGTCCGGATAGATGCTCCGCGGTACTTCCTCTCCAAACCGTTTTTTAAGTTCCGGTTTGTAGTCGTAGAGGTCCATTTGCGCCGGACCACCTGACTGAAAAAGATAAATCACACGTTTTGCGCGGGGTGTGAAATGAGGCAGCGCAGGAAGGCCACGATGAACCGTCGGGTTTTGTTCCTGTGCACCGCTCTCACGGTTCAATAATGATGCCAGTGCGAGTGAGCCCAAGAGCATCGATCGACGTGAGTGCAACTGTTGATTCATGGGTGAGGTTCCTATTCCTTGCTGATGGTCTCGTCAAGGTTTAGCAATATGTTGGCAATCATGGTCATGGCAGCATGTTCCGCCACTGGGATTGTCTGATCACGCTGGCTCTCACCGACTGCCAATAAGAGTTTGGCTTCGGCGCGACGTTGTCTAAAGTGTGTCAGAAACTTCGTATGGGTTTTACTCATGATCTGCAATTCGGCAGGTGTAGGGGCACGACCGACCGCCAATTGGTACCCTGCCTGAATGGCTGGCTCTGGCTTGCCTTTTGCCGGTATCCACATTTGTTCCGCAAAGCAGCGAGCAGCTTCGATGAACAATTTGTTGTTCATCAGAGTGAGGGCCTGCAGTGGCGTGTTGGTGGTTTCTGTTCGTACCACACACACTTCCCTGGCGGCGGCATTGAAATTCATCATGGTGGGAGGTGGTATCGTTCGACGCCAATAAGTGTAAAGACTGCGACGATACAGGTTGCTACCTTGATCCTGCTTGTAGTTGTTGTTGGAAATCGATTTCCAGATCTTGGGTGGCATGTACGGTTTGGTGGATGGACCACCTAACTCCTCAACCAACAGACCGCTCACGGCGAGTGCCTGATCCCGTAGTGTGAAAGCGGGCAGGCGGCTACGAGGGCCGCGCGCGTACAGTTGATTTTCCGGGTCGCGTTCCCGCAGGCCATCCCGGAACTGTGATGCTTGTTGATAGGTTTGACTCAAAAGGATCTGTTTTTGAATCGCTCGGATATTCCAATCATTGCGGATTAGTTCTAACGCTAACCAGTCCAGTAGATCTGGGTGGGAAGGCGGCGAACCTTGTGATCCAAAGTTTTCACTGGTTTCAACCAGACCCGAGGAAAAAAACTGCTGCCAGATACGATTGACCGCAACGCGTGCTGTAAGGGGATGCGATGGGTTAAACAGCCATCTTGCCAGCTCCAGACGATTCGAGGGCGGGGTTTCCTCCGCACGCGATAACGAATCGGGAACGCCTGCCAGCACCGGTGACGACCGATCAGGCATGTTGTACTGTCCTCTAAGAAGAACGAAGGTTTCCCGTGGTTGCTCAAGTTCTTGCATGATCATCAACGTGGACGGTGATCCCGCCTGCGGACGTTTCAGTCCATTGCCCTGATCTGCCCTCGCGTTGCGGAGTTTGACTGGATCAGGCTCAATGAGCCGGTCTTCATTTGGCTGCAAATTGGGCCAACTGCTGGGCACCTCAATGAACGGTGGGCTGTTGCCATTATTTGGACCAACACCCCATTCAGCCACATTGTTGAAGTAGGCAAAAAATTTGTAGTACTCAAGCTGTGAGATGGGGTCGTATTTATGGTCATGGCATCGCGCGCAACCGATCGTTAACCCAAGAAAAATGGTCCCAAAGGTATCAACACGATCCACCACGTTCTCAGTTCGCCATTCCTCGGGAATAGAACCATCTTCGGAGTTGATTCGGTGATTACGACCAAAGCCCGTTGCAATTTGTTGACGTAATGTTGCGTTTGGCAGCATGTCTCCGGCGATTTGCTCGATAGCGAATTCGTCATACGGTTTGTTCTCGTTAAATGCTTCAATGACCCAGTCCCGCCATACGTGTTGATATCGATACCGGTCATTCTGATAACCATCCGTATCTGCGTATCGCGACGCCTCAAGCCATCGGATTGCCATATGTTCGCCATAGCGTGGTGAATGCATCAGACGTTCAATCAGCGTTTCAATAGACGATTCCGTCGTGTCGCCAAGGAACTCATTCATTTCCTGTGGGCTCAACGGCAAACCTGTGAGGTCAAGCGAAATTCTACGTGCCAGTGTTTCACGTTTAGCTGGTGGCGACGGCGTGAGATTTTCCTCTCGCAATTTCGCCAGAATGAATTGATCAATGGGACCATTTGACCACGTGTCATGTGCGATTCGGGGAGGTGGTTTTCTACGAGGTGGAGTAAAAGACCAATGACTTTCCAATGATCCTCCCTGTTGAATCCAGCGTTGCAGAATCTGTTTTTGCTCAGGCGTAATCTGCTTGAGTGATTCCGGAGGTGGCATCTGCTCGTCAGGATCATCGGACAGAATACGGCGGATCAGTTCGCTGGATTCTGGAGCATCCGTATTCAGGACTGTCATGGCAGAGTCCGCTAAGTCAAGCCGTAGATCGGCCTGACGCGTTGTCGTATCGGGTCCGTGACAATGAAAGCAGTTTTCTGAAAGGATTGGTCGCACATCACGATTGAAATCGAGATTGCCGATATCGCCAAGGGCCATTGTGGGACTTAACAACAACAGCAGCAGGCAGGCTGTGACACGGATCATGCAAAGCACGGGGGAGGTCTGAGTAACTGGCAAAGTAGGAGGCAGCAAGATAGCTGATTTGATGGTGGGATTTGTTGCACCCACAGTCTAACCAATACTAAAGATTTCCGCATAAATAACTGCAGATTCAGTCAATTTGTCATTCGTGTCAGACCAAAAAAGAATGGGCAGCAACGCTGGTTACCCGATGTGCAGTCTCGCTTGCCGATGCATAGTTCTGTCACATCGGTAATGAAGTGAGTCCCGCGGGAAGGGTGGCTAAGGGTTGGCCAGCCATTGAATAACGGAGGAACCGAGTTGTCCCCTTTGTTGCGTCAACATGGCAGAGTTGCCAGTGGATTCGTAAGCTTTCGTGACCGGGGTTGGAATGTTCTTTTCACCCATGATTGTCAACGCGTTGGGTGCCCTCAATGCAAGTAACATTGGCAGATCTCCATATTTCACAGCACCCGGGACGAAGTTCACATCTTGGTATCGATCGACCTGTTTAAAACGGAAAGCATTTGTGTCGATTGCAGCACGCGCAATTATCGGTCCCGCGATTGCTGCGGCCGGGGTTGCCCAAGTCGATGATCCATCTGTTGAAAGTAAATTAATTGATTCTGTTTCAAGTGTTTTGGCGAATGCTACTATTGCAAGAAGATCCGCACACCGTTCTGCGACAAGGGTCCGATTGTATCCAAAAGTGAAAGCTGAATAAGCTCTCTTGTCATCGACCGTACGTTGCAATTCATCACTAGTCGCATCACCTGCAGTATGCAATTCACCCTGATCAAGAAGGTCAGGTAGTACAACGATTACATCTTGATCAATCAACTGTCTTAGCTTGGCGTCTGGTGTGCCATTTTTTGCAAACAATGCTGCCTTACCGCTACCTGTTGTCCAGATAACAGTGGTCTTTGGTTTGCTGCCAGTTTTTCGCAAAACGAGAAGCGGGATTTTTGCTTGTCGTGTCTTGTCGTGGACTAGCACTTTTTGAATGTGGATGCCGTCTTTTGTTTGTTGGCCGCGGTCATCAGCAGTGACATCTTCAGGAATTCTCTGGTCAAACACCACTTGCCATGCACTCGCGTAGGTGCGGTTGAGTTCCTGCCTCGCATCTTCGTTTTCGGTATTGAGCTTCGCCAGTTTTTTGCTTGCTTGATCATTGAACCATTTGCAAACAGATTTCTCATGCTCGATCCCAACGTTGGTGGGTGCTGGGTGTTCTCCGCCCCAGATAGTCGTCTCTGCATTAGTCAGAGGTTCGTAGTCCTGTTCGATCACAGGATCATCGAGTCCGAGGTTGAGGTGACGATTCATCCACTGATACATGGTGGCTCGGGTGACGTAGTTGTAATTGTGCTTGAAGTGCAGCATGGGGCGACAGTAGACATCTGCTTCATTTCCGATCATTGCATAAAGCCATGATAGTTGTGGGTATCCATCTTTCATCATGTCCCGTGTCCAATCATCTGCTGCGGTCATTGCTTGTGGTCGGGGTGCAAATAGGGCAGCAAGTTCTACGTTCCCAGTATCGATGCGAAGCAGGTTGCAGTTTTCACAGTAACAACCGCCTTGCATCGATGTTGAGACCATTCCATTTGGAAAAGAGACTTTGATGCGGTCATCGATTGCACCTAACAAAATAGATTGGGTGCCGCCCCCACTGCCGCCGGTGACAGCCAGACGGTCGGAGTCCACGTCAGGAAGCGCTGCAAGGAAATCAAGTGCCCGAATCGCATTCCATGTTTGCAGGCCCATGATGGACTGCAGGCGAAGATCCGCTTGCGGGCTGTAGAATACCCACTGGTCACTGGATGGATCTTGTTCCTCCGGTCGAACCGTAGCATGGCGGTGGGCAACTTCGCGGGAAATCTGTTGAGAATCCGCGTACCCGAGCATGTCAAAGATGAAGCAAACGCATCCCATCCGAGCTAGTTGTGCACACCTGGCGAGTTTCGGTCGCTTACCGGATTTGGTGAAGTGCTCTGCGCCCTGGGCAATCTGTTTTTCTATCTCGGAATCGCTGTATTCCTGCATGCGGCCGCCGTGCCCATGAGGGGATAATACTGCTGGACGCTGCCTTTCCGCTGGACCATCCGGCCGGAAGAGCAAGCCTGTCACGTAGTGTCCGGGAAGACTTTGGAAATAGACTTTTTCCACCGTAAAACCCTTACGCTGTGTTTTGTCAAACACAACTGCCTCAAGCGGAGGCTTGTCGGGCATGGGCCACAGGCCTGTGGCAACCAGCACTCGCGTACGGAGTTGGTCAGCACGCTCGTACCACTGCGCGGGATTACTCGGAACTTTGAATGGGAAATGCCCGTTCAAGGTTTTTTTTGGGCCCAAACGAACATCGTCGGTGACCGTATTCTCAGGAAGTACAGTAGGCGTCTGAGCCAAAGTAATGCCTGCAGCGATAGTCATGACGACAAAGATAGAGAGCGTGAAACGCACTGTGAACCTCGTGCAGCGATCGAATGAGTGGAAAGAACAACCAGACAGGCCAATCGGGACTCGCATTTGCCGGCAAGAAAGCCAACAATGCTTGCCACGTTTGTCTACGACCGTCAGTCCAGTGATACAGATACAACTATGCGTACAATCTTAACCGCCAATCCGGGTGAAATGGGAAGCTGGGTTGCAAAGCATGCCGCTTCGGATCTTCGTCAGGCAATTTCCGATAGGGGAAGTGCTAATATTGTTGTTGCTACAGGGGCATCACAATTTGAAGTGCTGAAGCATTTGGTTGCAGCACCCGACATCGACTGGTCAAAGGTGACGGGATTTCATCTTGACGAATACGTTGGTATTTCGCGGGATCATGGCGCCTCTTTTTGTGGGTATTTAAAAGAACGATTTGTAGACCACGTCGATTTAGCTCAGTTTCATTACTTGCGGGGTGACGCAGACCCGCAGGCAGTCATTCGTGAAATTGGGGATTTGGTAAAAACAAGCCAGATCGATCTGGCCTTGGTAGGAATCGGTGAAAATGGTCACCTTGCATTCAATGATCCACCTGCTGATTTCGAAACGGAAGAGCCCTACTTGGTAGTCGAGCTTGACGAACCGTGCCGCATGCAGCAGGTAGGTGAAGGATGGTTCGAATCATTGGAGGTTGTGCCGACGCATGCAATTAGCATGTCTGTTCAACAAATTCTGAAAGCAGCAAAAATTTATTGCAGTGTTCCAGATGAACGAAAGGCCGCGGCTGTTAGGGCGACACTCGAGGACGAGATTACGCCGGCGATACCTGCCAGTATTCTCCGGAAGCATGCCGATACAACATTGGTGATCGACCAGGCCGCCGCATCAAAGCTTGATGATGCCCTCAAGAGCAGATTGGAAAGTGCCTAATGAGCGGATACATCGACTTGCAAGTCAACGGTTATGCTGGCGTTGACTTCAATTCCGATCATCTGTCGACAGATCAAGTGTTGCAGGTTTGTCGTCGATTGAAATTGGAGGGTACTGATTCAATCTTGGCTACGGTGATTACAGCCCGACTTGATCTCATGCTTCAACGCATTGCTCGTTTGGTTGATCTGATCGAAGGATCTTCGGAGATCGCAGCGTGCATTCGAGGTATTCATGTTGAAGGACCATTCCTGAATCCAGCAGATGGATTTATCGGAGCTCATCCGGCATCTGAGGCCATGCCAGCTGACATCAGTGTGGCTGACCAACTACTGGAAGCAGGGAATGGGAGCATCAAAATGGTCACGCTGGCCCCTGAAATGGACTCGGATGCCCGAGTCACTCAACATCTCACGAATGCTGGAATTGTGGTAGCTGCCGGGCACAGTGACGCATCTTTGAATGATCTGCAGCGGTCCATTGATCAAGGACTGAAATTGTTTACGCATTTGGGCAATGGTTGTCCTGGTTTGTTACCGCGGCATGACAATATTGTTCAGCGTGTGCTGTCTGTCAGTGAACAGCTGAAGATTTCTTTCATCGCGGATGGTCACCATGTGCCAGCATTTGCGCTCAGGAATTACTTGGGAATGGTTCCCAAAGAAAATATTGTTATCGTGACGGATGCCATTAGCGCGGCTGGACTTGGGCCAGGGCGTTACGAACTCTCGGGTCAGGTGGTTGAAGTTGATGATGACGGGGCGGCATGGGCTGCATGCCGTACTCACTACGCAGGTTGTGCATCCACGTTCCAGCAAATGATCCAAGTGTTGAAAGGTTCTGTTGGCGTTGGCGATGAGCAGATTCGTCAATGGATGATTACGAATCCATTGCAGTTGCTCGGGGGCGACCAAGCAGATTGTGAGTGAATCGAAACTAGTTCTAACTAAGAATGAAAAGGTGTTTGTTGTGGCTGGTGAGGGAATTACAGAAGTCATACGTCGTCGACGTACGGTTAAGCCAAAAGGGTTTTCAGATCAGGCGATTTCGCGGGAAATCCTTGATGAAATACTGGAAAATGCGAATTGGGCTCCGACTCATGGCTTCACAGAGCCCTGGAGGTTTTCTGTGTTTACTGGGGACGCCCGGCACGAACTTGCCGAGTTTCTTGCAGCGACGTACAAGGCGGTTACGACAGAAGATACTTTTCGCCAGAACAAATATGAGGGAATGAAACGCAACGCGACCCTTGCTCCGGTTGTGATTGTGATCGGGATGAAACGACAGCTCAGCGGAAAAATTTCAGAGTTGGATGAGATTCAGGCGGTTGCCTGCGCGGTTCAAAACATGCATTTGACGGCAACAGCCCATGGAATCGGGGGATTCTGGTCCAGCAATGCCGCAGCCACCAGCGACCAAATGCGTGACTACATTGGACTAAGTGGTGACGATCGTACGTTAGGACTTTTTTATCTGGGGTATCCGTCAAACGATTGGCCAGTCGGCAAACGTCAGCCAATCTCTGACAAGGTCCGCTGGGTGGAGGCGAAATCAGGAACGTAAGGGTCCGCAATGTTGCGTGTATTCGGCTTCAACAGAGCCAGGTTGTGATGAACTGAGGCGAATGGGCGTCGTTGCTCAGACAAGCAGACCCTACTCAGCAGAACCGCTCTGTATCATTCTATGCCGGGTGAACTTGACAGCAAACTGACGGCTTGTTCAGCGAGCTGATTACCGGCCAATAAGTCACTCCATTTCTGGCCCCACTCACTGCGGTTGTGAAGTTGCAATTTCCTGCCTCGAGCGGCCTGCATCAGCACAAGCTGCGGGGGTTCTGCCAGCCGACTGATATTCAGTAGATCGGGTGCGTCGCGATTGCAAGGCGACAAATCAGTCAGCGTCAACGATGTGACATTATTCATGAAGAGAGAAGCAAACAGTGCCCAGGAGGCACCTTCGTGTTGCGCTTCAAGTGAAAATTGAAGTTCGGGCGTCTCCAAAAAATCTTGCAGGGCGATAGTCGCTCGAAGAATGTCATACGTTTGCATTCCCGCAACTGTCTGACCAAGTTGCATGAAGCGACGCCGTATCTGTGTTCGTTTTTTGGCTTCCGTTGTCCACTCGGTTGGTCCAATACCTCGGGGTGCCACGTAGGCAATGGTTTTTGTCTTGGCGATTGAAGCAATGGTTTGCCATTCGTGTTCGTCGGGTTGCACACCAAAAGTGTGGTTGGGGACAAGTCTGGCAAGGCCTGAGAGAGTGGCTGCCCATTTTGTTTTATCCAGAACTTGCAACGTTAAGGAGTCTGGTTTGGTGTCTTTGGGACCTACCAGATAGACGCGGAGGCGGTAGGGATTCTGGCTTGTGAAATCAATGACTTTTACGCTGGTGTTGGCGTTGGATTTTTCAGTGACCAAATTCGTATCGGTTTCTTCCCCAGTTGATGGCCATCCACCAAAGCACTTTTGGCGTATCAGTTCGGTCGTCGTTACGTCCAGTTTTCTCGCTGATCCAATATCGGTGGGAAGGTCATCGATGCCTACTGCAGGGACAAAGGTCTCGTGAATGGTCGTTACGGTTTCTCCCGAGGGTAATTCTGGAAATACTTTTAAATCTTGTTGATCAAAAAGTGGTGTTGCGGCAGAGGTGATCAGAGAATCATCAGCTCGCAGATAATGATTTAGCCATCGAAATGCATGTACACGAAGCTCTTGTGTGTCCTTGTGAGGGCCCTCGGTGATATGCAGTCCAAGTTTGTCATTCGCACCGTAGAGCTGGTATATCTTTTTCGTTCGTGTGTACACATCAACCACGCCATCAAGCGGGAAAATGCGATCTTTGTCAGTGTTGGAAATAAGTAGAGGGCGTGGCGCGACGAGCGCCGCAATCATGGGATAGTCCCAACGATAAGTATTGACCATGTACATGCAGTCGCAGTGTCCTTCGACGCAACCATCAACTACATGATTTTTCAGGCTAGTGATACCCGCGACTGGGACAGCCACTTTGATGCGTTCATCAATCGCTGCGATCCACCATGAGTAAGCACCGCCGCCGCTTCGGCCGGTGACACCGATTCGGTCACCGTCAACTTCGTCGCGTGATTGCAGGTAGTCCAGAGCTCGAACACAATTCCAAGCCTCGACGCCCGCCGGCGTGTAGCCTCGATTGTTCCACCACCACATCTTTTCGCGGTAGGTCCCATGGTGGATGCCTTCAATTTCGCCGAGTTGGATCGTATCAATGGTGAGGCAAACGTATCCGTTGCGGGCGAACCATGCACCGTGATGTTGATAGTGCGTTTTGTTTCCCAAGCTGACGCCATTGCGTTTTACGCGTCCATGGCCACACACGTAGAGAATTGCTGGCAGGGGCGTGTCCTGCTTCACAGGACGATAGAAATTGCCCGTGACGTAAAGGCCTGGGCGTGACTGAAAATGAATCCGTTCTGCGATCACACCGTCATTTTCGACCGATCCCGTGATTCTCGCTTTGAGTGGAGTACGCTCCGGAAAGGGGTCAAGCCCCAGCATTTCCAGAAGTTGATCGTGATACTTATCACGTCGATCTGTCCAGTCGCTGAGTGAATTGATCTCGGCGAAGGTTTGATTAGTAATTTTGGCTGTCTGTTTTGCGAAATAGATTTTAGCAAGCTGGTCGCCATCAGTCGCAGCGGGTTCAACCGCGGATCCCAAACTGGACACAAGCAGCAGTGCACCAAAGGTCATGACATAACGCATCGCATCTTCCTGGAGAGATCGGGTGTCGAAACCGGGGCCAATCCGATTCGCGGGGAGCTATTGCATCCCCAATGCATGATCGCACTGTAGTTACCACACTTTCGATGGTTGGTATGCCACTGAGTGTTGTGATGTGATTATAGTTCCAAAAATAGCCGGGCAGGGTCCTCAATCACATCCTTGATGGTTTTCAGGAATCCAACTGCCTCTCGGCCATCCACAATCCGGTGATCATAAGTCAATGCCACGTACATCATTGGACGTATCACGACATTTCCATCGATTGCAACCGGACGTTGCTGGATCGAGTGCAGTCCAAGAATTCCACTTTGAGGTGGGTTTACAATCGGAGTGCTCAAAAGAGATCCATAGACACCGCCATTGCTGATGGTGAAAGTGCCCCCAATGAGATCCGTAGGTTGCAGTCGATTTTCACCTGCCTGACGGGCAAAGTTACCAATGGACTGTTCCACGTCGGCAAATGACATCCGTTCGACATTTCGGAGGACGGGGACGACAAGCCCCTTGCCGCCGCCAATTGCTACTCCAATGTCTTGGTAGTGCCGGTACACAACATCATCTCCCCGGATTTCGGCATTCACGGCGGGAAAACGTCGCAGTGCTTCGACGGCTGCCTTTGCAAAGAAGGACATGAAGCCAAGTTTGACACCGTGTCTTTCCAGAAATTGATCCTTGTACTTTTTACGGATCTTCATCACGGGATCCATATCAATCTCATTGAACGTGGTCAGCAACGCAGCGGTTTGCTGGGCTTCCACCAGTCGTGCCGCGATGGTGCGACGTAACATGCTGAGTGGCTTTATCTCTTCCCCACGCAATTCGCTATCGTTGGTGACAAGACTGGTTTCGCTGCGAGGCGTCGGTGGCGTCGGTAGGGCCGAGCTTGATTTCTGTTCGCGAACAAAAGCAAGAACGTCTTCCTTCAGGAGTCGTCCACCGGGACCACGAGCTGGAACCTGATTGGCTGATAAGCCGTGTTCATCGAGAAGCCGCTGTGCGGCGGGCATTACAAAACCACTCTCTGATGACTGGCTGGCTTCAGGATCACTGCCTTGAGAGCTGGGTGCTGTCACGCTTTGGCCTGACGTCCCGCTAGCTGCCTCTGCTGGCTTTTCACCCGGCTCAATGGTCGCGATCACGTCCCCAACGTTAGCGAATTCCTCTTCCTGTTTACTGATTTTTCCGAGAAATCCAGAGGCTGGTGCTGGAATTTGTACCGAGGCTTTCTCAGTCTCGATCTCAACTAGGTCCTCCCCTGAATTGACCCAGTCCCCCTCAGCTTTCAGCCATTGGCCAATTTGTACTTCACTGATGGATTCGCCGACGGTAGGGACTTCGACTTGGATGGCTTCACTCACGGGGATGTCTGTAAAAGTTGGAGACTGAAACGGGTGCAGATAACACACTTTTTATATCTGCTCAGGATACCGAGCTTGTATAGAAAAGTCAGGAATGGAGCCGTGATTTTGACACGGTGAAATCCATCTTTTTTGTTCGTAGCAGTCGTTTCCCATGATGAGGGTCTGCTGTTTCCGATGAATCGGGTCCCTATCGTCCTTTTATCCGGGTCTGGCAATTCAGTCGGACTGGCTCGAATCTGAGGAGCTTGAGGGTTGCAGCTTCCACGATGATCACAACTTCTCCTGTGGGTCTAATTCGGTTAAACGGGCTACTGGATTCACGAATGTCCCGTCAGCGGTTCGATGCGAAAAAAGGTGACTGTCGGGGGAATCGGGTTCGTGACAGTCGCTTGGATTGATAAACCCGTGGGTCTTGCAGTGGCAAAATGATGGCGGAGTCTGATCGTGGTAATCCGATTCAGTTGACTGCAGTCGTACTGCTGCTGGTTGGTGGTGGTTGGTATTTTCTCCATCACTACCGGATCGATGGTCTTGACGAGGTATCTGTTTCGTCTAAACGGGGGAACGAGGGTTCCGAGCAGTATATCTCCTACACTGATGTACCATCCTTCGTGGAAATGACTGAATCCGCTGGTCCCGCTGCACAGTCGGCACCCAATCTGCGTGTAGCTGCCACTGATTTTTCGGTCACTGAGCAGGCTGATCGGGGCTCATTTCCGCAAGCAACCCCAGCATCAAGCCCTCGCAGTCTGAAGGTCGCTTCGTGGGCCTTGGATGGATTTGGTCCTACCAAGTTGGCCAATCCTGCAGCGAAGCAGAACGTGGCACGCGTGGTTCGTCAGTTCGATGTGATTGCACTTCAGCAGATCGCTTCCATTGAAAGAGATCTGATACCACGGTTGGTCGAGGCAATTAATCAAGGTGATGGTCGCTATGACTTTGTCGTTGGGCCTCCCACTGGTCCGGTTGATCGCCCTGAGCAACTCGCGTTCATCTTTAATACGGCTCGAGTCGTCGTGGATCGGAAACAGACGTACACGCTTGATGATCCCGAAAATCAGATGACCTTTGATCCGTTGGTAGCATGGTTTCGAGGCGCAAAAGGGCTGCCGGGGCAAGCGTGGACCTTCTCGTTCGTGAATATACGGATTGACCTGGCGAGGGCCCCCAATGAAGTCGCTCTGCTACCAAAGATCATTCAGGCAATTCGTGGTGATGGTAGGCGCGAAGATGATCTTGTGATTGCAGGATTGCTTCAGGCTGATGATGCTTACCTGTTGCCAACGCTGACGAGCAAGTCTGTGAAAGCTACAGTAAGGAACCGACCCACCGATATTTTTGGACGCTATCAGACCAGCAATCTGTTGCTTGATACGAACTCAACGACCGAATACATGGGTCGTGGTGGTGTCTTCGATTATCTTGGTACCTTCAACTTGAATCTTGCTGAGGCAGAGACGGTGACTAGTCATCTACCCGTCTACGGTGAGTTCTCGGCCACCGAAGGCGCTGCCTACTAAGGGTGCTTGTAGAAAGCTCTGGAGTTAGTGACCAGCGATTTTTTGGTACCCCCAACACAGAACCTTCTCAGCAGGTCTCCCTCACCGCAGTGGTAGGCAGAGCGGAAACCGCAAGTTTAAAAGTTGCGACTTGCGTTGTTTAGGGCTGCCTTTTCCAGAATTTCGTCACCCGCACCGTCGAATTGACTTTCGCTTACGAGAGTCGATTTCCTACTTGCGCAGAAAGGCATGCCTCGCACTTTTTGAACAATGCGCAGCACTGCTAAATGTTGCTAATGACTGCAGTAAGGAATTCATCACTCTGTCAGGTCAAATCGAAGTTGACGATGTTCGAGCAATGGCTGCTAAAAAGAAAATATTTGAACTGCAGCCTGGATGACATTATTTGGAATTGCTGATCAGGTTGAACCAAAAGTATTTGATGCGCTGGCTTGTAGATACTGGCTACCACCGAGGAGACCGTCTTAACGCAGCCGTCTCGTAATGATCACGATGCACCCGCATTCCGTTTGTCAGATCATCCATTTCGAGTTCAGATTAGACTGGTTGCGTTGGTATCCACTCGAGTGCCTGCCGAGCGTCAGTTTGCCGAATCGCTCCGGTTTCGCACAGAAGCCATTGCGGCAGGTGTGATTTTATTTCTTGCCAGTGCGTCGCGGGTATTGAATGCAAACAGATGGAAGCCCTGAGGATTCTCCGAATGGGTGATTGAACTCCCAGGCGAACTGTGCTCGCTGGGATGTCCATCCAAGCAGATTCTCTTTGGATTCACTGCAACCACTTAATCACCATCGAACACAGCGTTCTTAATAGCTTGAACCATTGCTCGGCGACTGATCGAAGATTGTGTCGCCCGTTCAACGTCGACACCCAAGACCTTGCCAACCCGAATGGCTAAGTCTAAATCACGCACGCCGTGATATTGGTTGGTTGGTCTGTTGTTGACGTAGATTGTATCTGTGTCAACCTTGTAGCCGGATTCATTTGCATCCGACATTTCTTTGATCCAGCTTTGTGGAATCCCTGAACGGTGACATGTCTCCTCGTTCCATATCTCATCGCCTACACATAGGTTCAATATTGCTAAGGCGCGGTGGCGTGGAAGTGACATGGGGCTAACCGTAATAGGTATCAGGACCAAAAGTGATGCACGTTAAATAGGGTCAGAGGAATCTTAAGTGACTTTGTTCATGTCGAACCAAGACGCAGTGGTAACTGACAGAAAATCAGTTTCAATGTGCATTGCGACAAACCTTTTCGATGGCCTCGAGCAAACGGAAAATCTGGTAAGCGACAAACAAGTATCCCGTGTTGGCAAATTCAGCTGGACTTTAAGCAGTGGTTTGTTTGGCCTGGATTTGGTTTGACTTTCGCGGTGACTTTCGCGGTGGCTTTGCGACCAGGCGGATGATGGGAACTGTCTTTCGACCGCCGTGGAAGGTTCGCTTGCCTTCAATGGTGTGGTCAAAAACAAAAACTCCGCTGCTGTCGCCGCGGGGCGAAACACGGAGGATGGCGGGATGACCGCATTCTAGGCAGCAGACACGCAAACCGTGGCTGTCCAAAAGTTGATGGATCGAATCGGCTAACTCACGATTTTTTTGTAAGTCGTCAAATGATCGACCTACCATTTTGGAAAGTTGTTCCTGTATCGCCAAACGAATCGTTCGCTGCAGGCGATTGAGTTCCTGGTTCAAGTCGCGCAACGCCGTTTCGGCTTCGTCGGGCGAGATTGGCTGGGGGGCTGACATGCCGACGTTTCGAATGCTCAGGAATTGGGCGCAGTATTGATTTGGCGAGATTCAGAAAACCACGCGACTTCACTCTGGACATGTTATACGATTTGTATAACATGTCCAGAGTGCAATTGAGTTACCTGTGCCCGAACGCGGATAAATTTCAGGAAATTCCGATAAATCGCGTGATATGTAAGGTTTTTCCCGCGTAGTTCAACGTGGCGGGAAAACCGCAAATTCACTAGTGTCCCGTTTTGTCCAATCCTTCTTCCCCTTTCGCAAGATCGCTGAACACCCATGTCGGTCAATCAACAAACCGTTGAGGACACCAAGGCCCAAATACGAGGGCTGGTGAATGAAATTGCCCAGCTATCCAAAAGTGGGGCTACCGCGGAAGAGTTCTATCCAGAGCTGCTTTCCCGCATCATTACTGCGCTGGCTGCTGCAGGAGGCGCGATTTGGTTGCTGGACGAGGACCGGCAGCTGAATCTGCAATATCAGATCAATGCAGAGCCGTCGATTTTGGAGGATGACTCAGAAGATGCAACACGTCACACTCGCCTGATTCAGCGTGTCGCGAACACGGGGCAGTCACTTCTGGTGCCTCCTTACTCAGGCACAACTGATGGTGATGGAGAGGGCAATCCGACGGGATTTCTACTCTGTCTTGGCGCGTTGCAGCATGATGGTCACAACGATGGACTGATCGAAATTTTCCAGCGTCCGGGAACCGCACCTGACACACAGCGAGGCTATCTCCGCTTTCTTCAGCAGATGTGTGAGTTGGCTGCTGAGTGGTTGCGAAGCCAAAAGTTGCGAACTTTAGGTGATCGTCAGACCTTGTGGCAGCAGGCGGATTCGTTCGCCCGTGCAACACACGAGTCGCTTGATTTGAAGGAAACCGCCTACATTGTCGCCAACGAAGGTCGGCGTTTGATTGGTTGTGACCGTGTGAGCGTTGCAATCAAGAAAAGTCGGAAATGCAAAGTCCAAGCTATCAGTGGCCAAGACACTATAGAAAATCGTTCCAATATCGTTACTGCATTGAACAATTTGGCAACACGTGTTGTCGCTGCAGGTGAGCCGTTGTGGCACGATGGAGCGACGGAGGATTTGCCGCCTCAGATTGAAGAAGCCTTGGAGGATTACGTTGACCAGTCATACGGCCGCAACATTGCTGTTTTGCCCCTCCGCGAGCCAGAGCGGCGCCTAGGGGTGGACAACGATTCCGGAGCCGCAGGAGAGATTGACCGGGACAATGCTCATCGGGGTGAAGTGATTGGTGCCTTGATTGTTGAGCAAATTGAAAGCGATATTCCTGAGGATGTCTTCCGGGCACGGTGTGATCTGGTTTATGAGCACGGCACGCGGGCTATCGCGAATTCACGAGCTCATTCCAATCTATTCCTGATGCCGTTGTGGAGAGCTTTGGGGCGGGCAACTTGGGTGCTTCGAGCGAGAACACTGCCAAAAACCATCGGTGTTGTAGCGTTGCTGCTGACCGTAATTCTTGGTCTGATTTTCATCAAAAAAGATTTCAACCTGGAAGCAGAAGGAACGCTGGTCCCGTCCGAAAAACGCGAGATTTTTGCACCAATTGACGGTGAGGTCATTGCCGTCAATTTTGACCATGACGATTCCGTAGAGCAGAATGATGTTCTGATTGAATTACGGAATCGGGATATCGAAATCCAAATCGCCGACATCGAGGGGCAAATACAAACCAATCTGGCGGAGCAAGCCAAGGTACAGGGCCAGTTGAGCCGCCGCCAACTTTTGAAACCGTCTGAATTGCGATCGCTGCAGGCTGAAAAAAATGAATTGCAGGCCAAAGATATGGTTCTGCAACGCAAACTTCAGCTGCAGAAAGATCGTAAAGCGGAGTTAATGATTCGGTCGCCTATTCAGGGTACGGTTGTGTCCTGGGACGTCGAAAAAAATCTACGATTGCGACCGATCATGACCGGGCAGGTGCTGATGGAAGTAGCTGACCTTGAGCAAAATCTGGTGCTGGAGGTTGAGTTGCCTGAGAAACGGGAAGGGCACCTGGACGAGTACATTGCTCAACAGGGGTTGA
Organism: Rhodopirellula sp.; assembly: GCA_002690925.1. Classification (GTDB taxonomy): domain Bacteria; phylum Planctomycetota; class Planctomycetia; order Pirellulales; family Pirellulaceae; genus Rubripirellula. Next base: position 28,187 of record NZGD01000251.1, on the reverse strand, counting down.
GTAACACCGATCAGTTATCGGTGACCTATATCCTTGCCACTGATCCTGATGAACCCATGGCTGCCAATTTGTTGATCGACAGCATTGCGAAGCGTGCGGACGCGAATGAAGAGCACGGTGCGGTGATCAAAATGCGGGCTAATCCAGACCAGGCTACGCTGCGAGGCCTGCAGCCGCGTCCAGGAGCCAAAGTAATCGCGAAGATCTACTGCGGTCGACGTAGTAGTGGTTTTGTTTTCTTCCACGAAATCTATGAGTGGTGCCACAAGTTCTTCTTTTAGAACGAAGCCACTTCTGCCATCCAACCATCTATCTTTTCCGGAGTTTTCAAGATGCGGTTTACATTATCGATTTTGTATCTCGCTATCGCTGCAACGATCCCTGCATTTGCACAGCAGTCGGCAGTTCCAAAGCAGACACCTATCGTTGAAAACTGCGTAGTGCAGTACATCAACAAGGTGGATGTTCCAGCGAGGGCCGAGGGAACGTTGACTGTATTGAAGGTCGATGAGGGGCTCATCGTCGCCAAGGACGAGGTCCTTGCGGTGATCGATGATACTGCCGCCAAAATTAACTTGGCCCTCAAGCAGGCTGAGGAAAAAGAGGCAATTCTGAATGCGACCAATGAAGTTAATTTGAATGATGCCAAGAACAGTGAAGAACTCGCCAAGGCGGAAGCGCAAGCTTATGAAGAGCTGAGGCGTGAAAGGGCAATCCCCTACTGGGAATTGGAGAAGAAAAAATTGGAGGCAGAGCGGGCTCTACTTCGAATTGATCTCGCCGAAATGCAAAAGAGCATTGCAGAGGTGCAGGCATTTGGGAAAAGGCAGGAGCTTGCATTAGCGGAATATGAGTTGAAGCGACGCCAAGTCCTTGCTCCGTGGGATGGTTTCATTGAATCCAGACGAGGACAACTTGGCGAATGGGTGCAACCTGGGACACCGATTCTGACATTGATACAAATGGACAAATTGCGGGTGGAAGGCGACATCGACGCATTGGCATCACGGAAAATTGTCAAAGGGACTAAGGTCGAAGTGCGAATTTTTGACAAAAATGAAAGCTCTAGCTCTGAACAGAAGCCCATCCAAGGAACACTTGGGTACGTGAGTATGGAAATCGATTTGAATGGCCGTCACCGGGTTTGGGTAGAAATCGATAACGTCAAAGATGAAGGGGTTTGGCGATATAAACCTGGAATGAACGCAGATATCACGATTCCGTAATCCTTTGCTGAACCACTGAATGAATGTGTTTAAAACGTTCACGCACTTTCAACCTTTTTCCTTCATCCCGATTCATCTCGCAAAGATTACTTGCATAGCGTTCCATGACTACCTTAGCCGAATCCCTCGTTAGCAGCTCATCAAGGCCGCTGACGGTGCGCACTCGCCCTGATCTGACGGCTAACCGTCAGTTCTATCAGGGCACTGCATATTGGGTGGTTAAAGAGCCGGTTGGATTGCAGTACTTTCGTTTTCATGAAGAAGAATACTTCATTCTCAATATGCTTGATGGTCATGTAAGCCTTCAACAAATCAAAGATGGTTTTGAGAGGCGTTTTGCGCCACAGAAAATCACCTTCGGTGATCTCCAGCAGTTCATTGGAATGTTGCACCGAAGTGGGCTTGTGATCAGTAATTCACCCGGCCAGGGAAAGGCCTTGCGGGAGCGTGGTCGCAAGAAAAAGAACAAAGAGACCATGGGCAAATTTGCCAATGTCTTTGCGCTTCGGTATCGAGGTTTTGATCCTGAAAAGGTTTTGAATGCCATTCTGCCGTGGTTTGGCTGGTTCTTCACCGTTCCGGCACTCATCTTCTTTGCCATGTTTCTTGGGTCCGCAGCGCTGTTGCTCGCTACTCAGTACGAAACGGTTTACGCCAAATTACCCACTTTTCAGCAATTCTTTGCAGCGGATCGATGGTTGATCCTTGCCTGCACTATGGCAATCGTGAAAGTGTTGCATGAATTCGGGCATGGACTGAGTTGTAAGAAGTTTGGTGGTGAGTGCCACGAAATTGGTTTCATGCTGTTGGTGTTTACACCTTGTCTCTACTGCAATGTTTCTGATTCATGGATGTTGCCGAATAAATGGAAGCGGGTCTGGATTGGTGCAGCGGGAATCTACGTCGAGATGATTCTGGCATCGATTGCGACCTATGTCTGGTGGTTCACTGAGTCTGGTACGACGATCAATGATCTATGTCTGAATATGATGTTCTTAAACGTCGTCAGCACTGTCCTGGTGAACGGTAATCCGCTGCTGCGTTTTGACGGCTACTACATTCTGATGGATGCATTGGAAATTCCCAATTTGCGTCAAAAGAGTACTGAGGTTTTGAAACGCTGGTTTCAGGAAACTTGCCTCGGACTGGAATTGCAAGACGATCCTTTCCAGCCGACCCGTGGCCGATTCATGTTTGGATTGTTCACGATTGCCAGTGTCATTTACCGTTGGGTCGTTGTCTTTTCGATTTGTTGGTTTGTGATCAAGGTGCTTGAGCCTTACGGGCTTCAAGCAATCGGACGGATGGTTGCCGTCATTGGTTTTGCAGGCCTCGTTGGTCAGCCTGTCATCCAAACGTGGAAATTTTGTCGAACCCCTGGGAGATTGTCCAAAGTGAAACGCACTCCCCTTTTAATCACATTGGGAATTGTCACCTGTGTTGTGATCGGTGTTTGCTACATACCGTTGCCGCATCACATTGATTGCGCCTTTGAAATTCGACCCAGCAAAGTCGGGACGGTTTATGCCGGCACGTCTGGCAGGATTGAGTGGGCTATTGAACCCCGCACATCTGTCGAAGAGGGGCAGCAGATCGCAAGGCTGATCAATCCTGAACTCGAAATACGTTTGGCAGATCTCGAGGGACGTGAAGTCGTTGCCAACGCCCAGCTCAAGACAATTCAACTGAGGAGTCGTGAGGATGTTTATCTGAAGGCGTCGATCGATACTCAGGAAGAACTGATCAAGTCGATTCAATCGATGATTGCCGAGACTCAGAAAGAGGTCGAGCGTTTGACTGTGGTTGCCAAGCGATCGGGCGTTGTCATTTCCCCGCCCACTCGTGAACCACAGAAAGAGAACGACGGAAGATTGCCAGGTTGGACTGGATCTCCGTTGGATCGTGAGAATATCGGCGCGCTTTTGACTCCCGGTGATGTGATTTGTGAAATCGGGAATGATCAGGATTTCGAAGCGGTTCTGATTATCGACCAAGGTGATGTCCAACTGGTGCGTGAAGGGCAGGAAGTCGAGATGAAGCTGGACTCTCGAAGGCTTGAAACCTTCGACGGGATCATTGACGAAAAATCAAATGAACCACTCGATGCTGCCTCGCTCGGTATGTCCAGTCAAACAGGTGGTGATTTGCAGACAGAGATCGATCCGACAACAGGCATGATCATGCCAAGGAGTGTCTCCTATCAAGCGCGTGTCCCGCTGGTTATCGATGGAACGCCGCTGAGAGCTGGATACCGGGGATCAGCAAAGATCCATGTGGCTCCCACTTCGTTGGGCAGCAGACTCTGGCGTGTGATCGCAAAGACATTCAATTTCGAACTCTAGTAACTAAAAACGGTGTCAGACATGGTTCATCAGTTGATGAAGTCATTCGAGGTAATTGCAACGCAGCACTGAAATTCAACCTAAACAGATCGTCTCACGTTGTAATCGCGTAGCTGTTTTTGACTTGCTCAGATCACAAACGGGTGTCCTGGCGGGCAACGCCACAAGATGATCAAAACGTCCACTATGGCTTCAATTGCTGGAGTCACTTTTTCATTTTTGTTGGCGATCACAGATTCAATCGTGTGATTGTCATACCACCAACTCCAAACCCTTCGGAGAATTTAACGATGGCAGATGAGACCAACCAAGAAGCTGCGGAAAAGTCCGGTGCAGCGGAACAGTCACAGCAACCTGTGCAGGTTCAAGTCGTTGACGATCATGCAGTGGCAACCTATGCCAACTTTTGTCGCGTGACAGGTTCGCCAGAGGAATTGATTGTTGATTTTGGTTTGAATCCGCAGCCGATTGGAGTTCCCAAGGAGCCTATTCAGGTGAAGCAACGCATCATTGTCAATTTTTACACAGCCAAGCGATTATTGGCTGCCTTGCAGATGTCAGTGGCACGTCATGAGTCGGTTTTCGGTGTTCTGGAAACAGATATCAACAAAAGGGTTCGCCCGGGGCTGACTCAGCAGGCTCCTGCAGAAAAGAAAAGCTAGAAGGCAGCTGTTGCCTAGCTGAAGTTTGATCTGAAAACTCAGGTCCCTATTCAAAACGATCGCGTCGCGGCATTTGCTCGACGCGTTTTTTTGTGCCGCTACCGATTCATCCGCTACATCGACGCAGGCATCCGAATCATCCAACTACTGTCAGAATACTCGTTTTCACGCGTGACTGGAGACACTGTCCATTGGGCTTTGCTCAGTCTGGTCGACCATTGATGCAGTCGATCAGCATTCGTAGCCGACCCAGTGCGCGTCGATTGAAGTGAAATACAAGTCTTGGCAACCCATTCAAGTCAGGTTCACCGATTTCTTCTGGTAAAGCAGCTGTTTGTTCGTAGGTTCCATCCACAAGGATGTCGGAGTAGTGTTCTTGAATGTACGCCAGCTTTGACTCTGCGAGTGGTGCCTTGAGTCGAAAGACGAGCCGGTTTTTCACATACCGCATGCTGTGGTACACGCGATAAAAATTCAGGGTTTCTTCGATTGCTTCATCAACAGAATTGGTGATTTTATACAGTCGGACATCTTCCGGACTGATCATGCCACCGTCTCCGAGCTGCTTCTCGATGAACTCTCCAAGGTCCTTCCAGTAGCTTCCACCCGGGTGGTCAAGCAGCACCAGTGGAGTCATGGTCTGCTTTCCTGTTTGCATCAGGGTGAGTGTTTCCATTGCTTCGTCGAGTGTTCCAAACCCACCTGGCAGGCAAACCACGGCACTGCATTCTTTTACAAACATCAGTTTGCGAGTAAAGAAATACTTCATGGTGACGAGTTTTGGATCACCCTCGATGTATTCATTAGCACTCTGTTCAAACGGCAGCATGATATTCAAGCCGAGTGATGCTTCACGTCCAGCACCCCGGTGGCCAGCTTCCATGATGCCACCGCCAGCACCGGTAATTACCATCCATCCATGCTTGGCCATTCGCTGACCAAGTTCGACGGCAGCTTGATACTCGGGGTGATCCGGGTTGGTTCTCGCTGAACCAAAGATGGTGAGTTTTCGACGACGTCGAAAGGGGCGAAATACCTTGAAGGCGTAGCGGAGTTCTCGAAGGGTTCGCGAGAGGATCTTGAGGTCACCTCGTGCGGTCTGGTCTTTTTCAAGCCTGTTGATGGTGTGCCGCATGACACGGTACATGTCCTGCGAGTCGACTGGCTTGATGGGGTCATCGGCTGGTTGCGGCCGTTGGATTTCGTCTTCACCAATCGCTTCGAGAGGGAGGTCGTCCTGATTCATGCGATCATAATCCTGTAGGAAAGATTTATTTTGATTTAGACGAGCGGCCGGTTGGCCGGTCCGCTCAACCCGCCTCTATGTCCGCTTGCGGATTGACGCTTTCTCTTGGCTCCGGTCGTACCTTGAGTACTTTGGCAATCAGAATTGCGAGCGGAGCTGCCGCAAAGCTCAAAAGAGCTCCCATCTTGACTGAGTCCTGAACAGGACCTGCTTGAGTGAAGGCAGCAACCGATACAAAGAGTGCAACAGTGAATCCAATGCCCGCGACCATGCCTAAAGTGACAACATGACGATAGTCCATGCCCGCTGGTTTCTGTAGCTTCAAACCCTTCTCGGCAAATAGCGTCATCGCCGTGATGCCCAATGGTTTGCCGAGTAACAGTCCACCCAACACAAGCCATGTGCCTGTGCCAAGACTGCTCATCACCACACCTGCATTGGCTAATCCAAAGAGACCCAGGAAAAATTCAACGGGAGTTTTCCAGAAATGCTCAAACTCATTCAAGGTGTCCTCGCGATTCTTTTCCGCTTTGGCGAATATTCCCAAGTCTGTGTGGGCATGTGGCAGGAACGGAATGATGGGAACCAGCCCCAGAGCAGCATGGATATTTGCTTGATAGAAGCTGTACCAGCATAAAACTCCCGGCCCCAGCAGGTAGACCCAATGAGAATGTACTTTTGCTGTGCGCAGAAAAAACGCCAAGGCCATTGCCCCTGCGGTGAGCAAAAACCAATAGTACTGCAAAGGAGCCTGTGGATAAAATACTGCCAAGATCATTAGGCCTGCAGCATCATCGGCAATCGCCAGCAACAGCAGGAAAGCGATGGCGGGATGGCCAACGCCAAAGATCATTCTCGCGATCAAATAACTGAATGCGATATCAGTGGCACATGGGACCGCCCACCCCTTACCAAAAATGTCCTGGGTGCCGGTGATATAGCAACCAACAATGTACACAAGTGCGGGGCCTGCTATTCCGCCAACGGTCGCAAGGAGTGGTGTTGCGGCTTTTCTGGGATTGGAAAGGGCGCCGCCGGGTAGCAGGGACTCCCACACCTCCTTGGCTGCAATGGCAAAGAAGAGTGCCATCAAAATGTCGTTGATGACAAAATGGATGGTCAACCCATGATGACCTCCATGATTTTCTTCTTCTGTTTCTTCAGACGCGTCTGCTGACGTTGCTGTTTCATCACTGCTGGGATCTTCCTCGTGAGCACTCCAAAGGGAGGTCAGGTCGAAATCAACAAAGCGAGTGTAGCTGGTTTCAGGAGGAGCCGACGGATCAGAGGATTCTGTGGGAAGTGGCGATGCCATGTTCGCCCATATCAATGCCCCTATGGCACCTGCAATCAGCAGAAATGAGTTGTCAATCAAGGTGCGGACGATGCCGCTTTTCTGTTCGTGTCCGGTCATATTCCGCAGTCTGGAACATCAGTGAGCATGGATTTAGTCAGCGCCCATTGTACGAGGAACGCTTCAGGAAGCACGTTGCTGAGGGGAATATAGTGGTTGGAGCTGAAGTTGGTGAGGTGACTTGACCCCATCTTTCCTATGCGTTTTTAAAGAAAAAAGGTGAACAGGGGCGGATAACTCACCTGATTATCAGTGAATCGAACACCGCGGCGCTGAGGTTCGCGGGCTAATTTATACGGATCTCCACCTCGGCCGGCCTCGGAAATCGCTGATTTAATGACAGCGTTCGCGGCAATCTGCATCAATAATGACGTCGATTGTCGCGATCCGTTTGACTCAAGAACGAAGCAGCCTCGTGTTGGCCGCAATTACCCAGGAAGCTTCCGTAAACACATCAAAGGTTTACTTTTGGAACATTCATGGAGCCACTAGTGTTTCCATGAACTTGATAATTGCGGACCGATCGCTATGGGAGAGGTTAAGAAACCGATCACGCGTTCCAGCAGATTCGCCATCATGCATGCTGACGGCTTCCAGTAAGGTGTCCGCTCGGCCATCGTGCATGTAGGGGGCTGAATCTTTGACGCCCCACAAAGGAGGCGTTCGCCATTCCTGCATGTAATTGGTCGGTTCAATATGGATTCGTAAGTAATTGGTCTGCCGTGTTAGGAAGACATCCTTTCTGGCTTTTGTGGTATCCGTGTAGTAGAAATCATTTCCCGAGGCTGTCCTTATTCCCGTACCAGCTTCGTTCTTTACTCTTGCTCTACTATTCTCATTTTCAACTTTGCGTGTTGTCCGTGATCCTGTCGGGATGAACCTTCGGATGGTATTTGGTTGCTGAGGAAAATCGAAGCTATAGCTAAATGGAGAACAACGGATATTTGATTCTCCACGAGTTACAGGCGAAAAATCAACAGATTCCAGCCCTCGGCCGGTTACGTTTGTTACTTTGCTTGTCCCTGACATAACTGAAGTACGTCCGTAATAGGTCGAGCTGACTGCATCTTCATAAATCGTCGTTGTTTCAAGGCTGGAAATGACACTACGCTCCACTTTGGTCAGCGCCAGGACTTTGTAGATGTAAGGATCTGCGGGATTCAGGTCAATGGATTCGTAGCCCATGTCATGCAACAACAGATCACTGTACAGACCTTGTGCATCACCGACGTTGGGCACGTGGCAAATAGCGCAACCAATGGAAGCGAAAAGTTGTTCACCGTGTCGGGCAGCCTGCCGTGCCTCTGAGTCTTCGGGTAGTTTGCGGATTGGTGCTGGTAGGGCTGCCACGAAGGCTGCCATGGTTTTGATTTGGTCATCTGAAATGTCCTTATCAGGATTTTTGTAGGCCGGCAAAGTGGGATCTTCTGGTTGTGGCTTGCGTTCCGTTTCCAAACCGACCTCCGCTGCACATGCTTGGTCGCAAAAATCAAGCAGACTGGAGACGTTTCCTCTCCAGCCAAATCTTCCAAGGCTTCCATCGGGCAGTGTGGCAGGACGTCCACTAATCTCTGGATGTTTTTCCTGCTGTTTGGCCAAAGCCTTCAATTCTTTGTTTGTGACCTGATCAATCAAGCCGCTTCCAAATAGCGGAGTTGTATTCCGCTGAAACATTCGGGCCCGAATGGAGATATCGTAGTTGCCACTTTTGGCTGTATAGACAATGGGATTTGCATTGGCACGCCGAACCTCGGCTGCGTTGGTGGGGCCGCCAGCCTCGCTGAATTCGGCGGTCACATTTTTCATCAAGGAGTCACGGTAACTGCGATACACGGGGGTGCCGCCGTGGTGTGAAATGGCGAGTGTGTTTACCACTGTGCCCATCGAGTCAACAAATCCTGGATGGAAGCCCCGGATTGAAGTTGCGATGACATTGTCGTTGATCGGGCCACCGGAAATTTGCATTTTCTCGATGCCTATTGATTTCGCATTGAACCGGGCATCACCACTGCCACCAAGGCCACCCTGGTGATGGCAGGCAGCACAAGATTTCGCATTGTGCAGTGGCCCCAATCCATCATTTCCCAAGTTTGGGTTGCGACTTTGCCATTCCCGTTCAAAGAGTGCTCTGCCCTGCTGGATGGTTTGTGGGTCGATCGTATTTGGCTCCACCGCCAAGACACATTCATTGCTCATGGAAGTTACGAGTAACACGAAAATCGCAAAAATTGTCGGTGATTTCAGTTGCTTCAAAAGTGATCTGGTCATTGAATTCCCTCTTACTGAATAGGCTGCAAGGCAGTTTTGTCAGCTGTCTTGGCTCTTCTCAACAAACCCATGAATCGTGCAGGAGGATCGTTTTCACGAATGATATGGGGGAGGCGGTTGTCGGGAGAGACAAACAGATAACGAACCATCGAAGGTGAAAAGAATGTGATCGGTCGTAAATCGCGTTCCCGGACGAGTGCCGTGAGTTGCTCGGTGTTGATTGTGCGAAACGAAAATTTGGTTGCCGCTTCGTGCGTTGTGTGCCACGAGGTTCCCCGGCGATTTTTTGGAACCACCGTAGGCGGCCAAGGCAAATGCTGAACATGGCTGGGAGGCTCGACTGCCATAACAAAGGGGCCAAGCTTTTTCTGTTCGTCAAACCATCTCAGGAAATCTGTTTGATCGCCGCCAGCTGTAACCGCGCATTGTTGCCAAAGCAGTTCGACGAAGAGATGCCAGTTCAGCTGGACATCCATCCCTGCGATGAATGGTATTATCGTTTGACACCATGAATAACGCGTTTCAGAATGTTGCTCGAGAATGACGAGTCTTCTTGCATCAGGTCCCGTTGACAACCCAAAACGAGTTTGAGCATCGTAATTGTAAGTCGGCTGTAACGCTGAAAGCAGTTTTTGTACGGGAAGCACCGTTGGTGCAGGTGCCACTGCACCGGCTCGGATCAAGGCGTCCCCCTGCTCATTTGCCTCAACCATTTCCTGCAATTTCATGTTCCAAAGACGCCCCAGTCTTTTCTTGCTGCGTTGAACAATTGCTTCAGACATCTGATCCGTATTTGATCCATTCAACCCAGCCAGTATTTTGACTTCTTGAGCGTCTTCAATGAGCGTCAGTAGGTCATCCGCATTGGGGATGCCAATGGAGAGAGCAAGTAGCTTGTAATGCTTGTTACACAAAAAGCACACAACCCGCTTAGGCGATGTGTGTGGTTGTCCACCTGAGAGTTCCGACGGAGTACCGGCAAAGATTGACTGAAACGAGATTTTGTCTTTCAGATCTGGACGCAGTTGCAGTACCTGTTGGCAGGTGTGATGAAACTCTGCAGCGCACCAACCCTGTTGCGCAACACCTGGGGGTTGGGCCGCTACCGGCTGATTTGCACCTGCAGGATGCTTGTAGAACGCATCGTCGTTGGTCACCAGTATCAAGACGAGTTTGCTATCGGGGTTGACCGTGGACAAAACGGTGAATGGAGCCTGCCAATTCAGTGCGGATTCTTCTGGAGGTCCTACTGCAAGAATCGAATTTGAAGCTGATGTCTGAAGAAGAAAGACCGCTAGGACCCAAGATAGACGCACGGTAAAGACCAATAGGATGAGATGTTAGCCTCGGCGATGACCGATTGAGGATAGCAGACTGGTGGTGGTGGAGCAATTAAATTTCGAAGTGGCCTTGTTGCCACCACTGGTTCGATTTTTTCAGCCCAAGAGTTCCTGCAGATTCTTGGCTGCTTTCAAAGCCAGCAGCATGATTGTTGCATTAGGGTTCCCATGGGTTAGCCGCGGCAAAACGCTGGCATCCACGACCCATGCTTGACTGAATCCCTTCAGCTGAAAATCGGGGGTCACCACTGAGGAATTCATCACACCCAACCGTGAAGTACCAGCCGGGTGATAGAGTGTTTGTGAGTATCGGGAAATGGCTTTTTCCAAATGCTGATCGGTGTCGCGTTTTTCACCGGGAAGCGTTTCGGAAACAATCCATTGTGATAAATTTGTTTCAGCAACAAGCCGTCGTGCCAGGCGGATTCCGTGAACCATTACGTTGCGATCGCTGGTGTCCTGAAGGTAGTGCGGATGAATTCTTAACGGCACTCGTGGGTCGGAAGACTGTAGTTGCAACATGCCCGTTGTTTTTGGTTGCGTCGCATTTACACCAATGGTCATGAAGGCATGGTCGGTCGGTTTTGGGTAGGTGAGGTAATGCGTAGGGGTCACATGGATTTGGACTGTATCCTTCAGGAACAAGCCTCCGCATTCGGCCAGATTGGAAGCAAGTGGACCTGTGCCCATTGTATGCCATCTCGCAATATCTTGAACCGAAGCATGGGATGCAAATTGTCCCGACCTGACCCGAAAGATAACTGGCATGATCAGGTGATCCTGCAGACCTTGACCAACTTGATCTGATTCGACGCGGATTTCAATACCTGCTTTTTCAAGCTGGTCACGGGGCCCGATTCCGCTCCGCATAAGGATGGCGGGGGTAGCGATCGCCCCGGCACAGATGATGACTCCTTTGTTCGCGAACATCTCGTTCTTACCATGGCTATCGCATGTTTCTACGCCGATGATGCGATCACCCTTGCAGATCAAACAGTTCACTGAGGTGCGTTGGACTTCAATGCTGCCGACCTTACGTGCCGTGTTGAGAAGCTCAGCCGGGTTCCAGCGACGACCTGATCGGTTAAGTCGTAGATAAGTCCTGGCATCACCTTCGTCAAACTGCTTTGTTGCATTGAGAAAGCGTCGGGTTGATTCACTTTGCCATGCAGGTTGTTCAGGACGAGTCAATTGGGTAAGGGTATTGAAGTCCTGCTGCAACTCTGGAACGCTCCACGCACCACCGCTGGCTTCGACCAACATCTGCAAATCTTTGCGTGTCGGAGGAAACCAGATCATCGCATTGATGCGGCTGCTGCCGCCTAGGCCTTTGCCACGCGGCCAACGAAGGCTTCGATTGGCAAGCTGAGAATTTTCAGAAGTTGCCAAGTTCCAGTCTTCACCGGAACCTAGCAGATTCAACCACTTGGCAGGTCGCTCACGATCCACTCGTCGGGCAGTGCTGGCAGGTGGTTCAATGATGGTGATTTTGCCACACCGCGAATCGATTTGGTTTGCTAAACGAGCTGCAACAATACAACCGGCTGATCCGCCGCCCACGACAATCCAGTCTGTTCTGCTCATGCTTTATCGGCTCCCGTATTTTCCAGTCATCGTCTGAGTTCTCGGAGGTTGGGGCGGATTGCCGAAAAGAAAAAGTGTGATTTGGAAAGTATATGCTTCATTGCGGACGATCCTGCACCATCGTTCACGTTTCAGAAGTTCCTGAGCATCCTCATACTCAGGAAAGCGGGCTCATGCTGTTCTGAGGAGCATTTTTGATGGTCAATGGTCGACTTGGCATTTGTTGATTACGATTCTGGGCACGTTACTGGTATCTGGACGGCCTTCCTGTCATTTTTCACTGCTGATTGTTATGACCGAATCTGCAAACTCACCAAAAATTTCCCGCTTTGGCTCGATCACCACGGCTCCACCTGATGCAATTTTGGGTCTCACCGAGGCGTTTGTTGCTGACCCGAGCCCTACCAAAATGAACCTCAGCGTCGGTGTTTACAAGGACGCTACCGGAAAGACACCCATTCTTGAGTGTGTGAAAGAGGCAGAGCGGCAACTCGTTGGGTGTGAAGTCACCAAAGGTTATTTACCCATCAGTGGTGTCTCTGAGTATTGTTCGCAAGTCGGGGATCTCATTTTTGGTGACACGATTGATCGATCTCGCTTAGCCACCTTGCAGACACCTGGCGGGACGGGTGGTTTGCGAATTGCCGCAGGGTTCCTGGCAAGTCAACTCGCTCCCATTCGGTTGTGGACTCCCAGCCCGACTTGGGCCAACCACCTCCCGGTATTTGCCTCGGAAGGTGTGCCCATGGAATCCTATCGTTACCTGTCAGCTGATCGAACTTCATTTGATATCGAAGGAATGATCGATGATTTGCAATCCAAGGCGAAACCCGGTGAAGCTGTCCTGTTGCACGCTTGTTGTCACAATCCAACGGGCATCGACCCGACTCCTGAGCAGTGGGCTGAAATTGCCAAAGTGCTAGCGTCCAAACACCTGCTGCCAGTAATTGACTTTGCCTATCAGGGATTCGGAAAAGGCTTGCAGGAAGATACTGCCAGCATCCATGCGGTTCTGAAAGAAAATGAAGAAGCGATCGTGTGCAACTCATTCTCGAAGAATTTTGGCCTCTACAGCGAACGCGTTGGCGGATTAACTCTTGTCGCCGCAGATGATTCTGCAGCAAAGGCATCGATGAGTCAGTTGAAGAAAGTTGTTCGTTGCAACTACAGCAATCCACCTCGCCATGGCGCCGCCATTGTTTCCACCATTCTAGGCGATGAGGATCTTACTTCGAGTTGGCACGCAGAACTTGCCGCGATGCGTGATCGAATACAGCAGTTGCGAACCCAGTTTGTCGAAACAATGAAGACCGCTGGATCAGGTCATGACTTTACATTCTTGCTGCCGCAAAATGGGATGTTTTCCTACAGCGGGTTGAACAAAATGCAAGTTGACCAACTCAAGAATGAACACAGCATCTATATCGTTGGAAGCGGCCGCATCAATGTCGCTGGAATGAGCGAAAATCGCATGGAGCAACTCTGTTCCGCAGTTGCACAGGTACTTGAGAGCTAAAGCTGCCCGGCGATCTTTTGATTGTATGCCGGTAATGATTCTGACCTGCTAGGTTTTGACTGGGCGATCTCCAACAAGACACGAATTCATTTTTTCTCGCTTTGTTTGCGCTGTAGACTCTGCAGTGCTGCAGCCTCGGCAGTCGGGTCGTGTTGCGGGTTGCGTTGCGCGGGAATGGGAGCTTCGATCTCACGTTGCCAGATACGCAATTCCGAAAGCAGTTCATCCGTTTTCGCGGGATTTTTGCTCGACAGGTCTTGAGATTCACCGATGTCATTTTCGAGGTCGTATAGCTCGACGGCTCCATCCTCGAAATATTGATGCAGCTTCCAGCGACCATGTCGTATGATGCTGCAGGGACGGCTTCGATAAAGCAGATCCCGTTGCCCGTCGATTCGTTGATAGCTCTGAAGATAGGCTGGAAAATGCCAGAACAGCGCACGATCCTGCAAGGTAGTTTTGTCTTGTAACAAAATTGGCATCAGACTCTCACCATCGCGTGGCTGATTTGCCGGTAATTCAGCCTTGGTGATCTCACAGAAGGTTGGATAGAAATCAACATTGATGATCGGTTCATCGGATTGGCTGCCAGCTGCAATCACTCCCGGCCATGTCACAAACATCGGTTCTCTGATGCCACCTTCGTAGTAGGTGCCCTTGTAGCCTTTCAGCGGAGTCATTGAGGTAGCGGGACCGTATCCACCATTGTCAGATGAGAAAAAGATAACCGTGTTGTCTTTCAAACCGGTCTCTTCAAGCTTGTCCATGATGCGTCCTACACCGTTATCTACACTCTCAATCATTGCAGCCATGACTGCGTGTGAATGCAGTTCTCCTTTCGGCTTTGCATCATACTTAGCCACAAGCTCGGATTTTCCTTGCAACGGAGTGTGTACAGCAAAGTGTGTCAGGTACAGAAACCAGGGTTGCTTGCGGTTGCGATCAATGAAGCCGATCGCTTCATCTGTTAAACGATCGGTGAGGTACTCGTCAGAAGGAGCATCCTGCAGCCCAGGTGCTTTTGGATGGGGAGGGTAGTAACCACGTGGTGGGCTTCCGCTGTGGGTGCCCGCAAAGTTGAAGTCGAACCCGTAGGGTAGCGGGTCGTCGCTAAGATGCCATTTTCCAATGGTTCCAGTACGGTAACCAGCTGCCTGAATCTGATGAGCCCATGTACGTATTCCCCTCGGCAATGTATCTGTTCCTGGAACATGCATCCACTTGCCAAACTTTGGATTGCCACGACGCGATGTACCCACGTTGTAAATTTCGTGGCGAGGTGTGTATTGACCGGATAGCAGGCAAGCTCGAGCTGGTGCGCAGTTGGCAGACGCTGAGTAGGCATTCGTGAAGATCATTCCTGACTTGGCCAACGCATCCAAATGAGGCGTTTCGTAGTAATCAGAACCCATGAATCCACAATCCCGCCAACCATAGTCATCCAGGAAAATGAACAAGACGTTCGGGCGTTCCACGTTGTCTGAGTTTCTGTCTTGTGCAGCCAGTTGGGCTGAAGCACTCAAGAGTGCCATTGCGATGCTCAGTTGCAGGCAGAGCGTTAGCTTGTGTGGGTTCATTATTTTTCTTGGTGAACTGACAGGAAAGAAAATTGGGCTTTGCGACCGCCGCTGTGTCAGGAAAGAACTTCTTTGACGACTCGACATTTCTCAACACCGGTGAGGCGTTGGTCGAGACCTTTGAAGGGATATCGGAAACGGTCATGGTCAATGCCCATCAAGTGCAGGATGGTTGCATTGAGGTCGCGGACATGCACCGGATCTTTCACGATATTGTAACTGAATTCATCAGTTTCGCCGTGGACAACTCCACCCTGAACGCCACCACCTGCCATCCAGATCGAAAAACATTTGGGGTGATGATCGCGACCATAGCTGGTTTTGCTAAGGGGCCCCTGGCAGTAGATGGTTCGTCCAAATTCTCCCCCCCAGACCACAAGTGTGTCATCCAGCATCCCGCGCTGGCGGAGGTCCGTTAGCAGACCTGCAGATGGCTGATCAACGTCTCGGCACTGATTTGGCAGGTCCTTGGGGATGCCTCCATGTTGGTCCCAACCACGGTGAAAGATCTGGGTGAATCGAACTCCCCGTTCCGCCATGCGTCGCGCCATCAGGCAAGTATTGGCAAACGTTCCCGGAGTAGAAACTTGCGGTCCGTACAAGTCCAGCACATGCTGAGGCTCGTCGCTGATGTCAGACAGTTCAGGAACACTGGTTTGCATCCTGAATGCCATTTCATATTGTGCAATTCGCGCGTGGGTTTCTGGGTCACCGATTTGCTCCGCCGTTTCCAGATTCAGACGGGCCAGCGAATCCAGCATCCGGCGGCGTACGGTTGGGTCGACCCCATCCGGATTAGAGAGGTACAGTACTTGATCTCCTTTGCTGCGCAGGGCGACGCCCTGATACTTGCTGGGTAGGAAACCGCTTCCCCATAATCGGTTGTACAAAGCTTGCGCCTGTTTGCGACCACTCCAAGTGGGGGTCATCACCATGAAGGCCGGCAGGTTTTCGTTTTCGGTTCCGAGTCCATAACTGAGCCATGAACCGAGGCTGGCTTTGCCAGGTAATTGATCTCCTGTGCAGATGTAGGTAATGGCGGGATCATGATTGATCGCTTCGGTGTACATCGAGCGGACCAACGCAATCTGGTCCGTTTTCTTTGCCATCTGCGGCAAAAGTTCACTCACCATGGTTCCGCTGGAACCGTGGCGTGCAAATTTGTAAATGCTTGGCGCGATCGGAAATCTTGCCTGACCACTGGTCATGGTGGTTAAGCGTTGACCCTGACGAATCGAATCGGGAAGATCCTTGTCGTACCAATCTGCCATTTTGGGTTTATGATCCCACATGTCCATCTGGCTCGGTGCGCCGGACATGAACAGATAAATTGCACGACGTGCTTTTGGTTGGTGATGCGGTAAACCAGCCAGCCCACCAGTCGACACACCTCGATTAGCGGCCATTGATTCTTCTGCTTGGATAGATGCCAACGCTGCGGCACCAATTCCAGACGAGGAACGTGAAAAGAATGCTCGGCGGTTGATCGCGGCGATTTTTGGATCGTTATGCATGGTAGGAAAATTCAAAGAAGAATATCCAGCTTCGTTTGAGAGGGACCGTCATTCATTTGGAAACTGCTTCATCCAGATTCAGGACGGTACTGGCTAGAATCGTCCATGCAGCCTCGGTGGAATCACCATTTTTTGAAAGCTTGGCGGTCATGTCAGGTTGACCTGAGTAGTAGGCAATCAGGTCACTCAGCAGGCCCTGGATTTCAGACCGTTCTTTCTTGGACGGGGGACGCGATAAGACTGTTTCGTAGAGCCAGTCTATTCGAGCGGCTAACCGATCTGTTTCCGGTTGACTCTGAATCTCCGCTGCGCCGAGTGCTCGCATTGCCAGCTTTTGGGCGGATTCGACATATTGGGTTTCGTTCATCAGTAGTAGAGCTTGCAGCGGTGTATTGGTTCGTTCGCGGCGAGCGGTGCATGACTCGCGACTTGGCGCGTCGAAGGTCGACATTTGCGGGGGGGGACTGGTGCGTTTCCAGAACGTAAAAACGCTTCGTCGATATACTTTGTCACCGTTATCAGGCTTGAAGCTAACCGTGTTGCTGCCCGAATAGCCCACAGCTTTCCACAGTCCAGCTGGTTGTGGAGGTTTCACGCTGGGGCCACCGGGATGATCAGTCAGCAGACCGGCAACGAACAATGCCTGATCACGCAGGGTTTCCGCATCCAGACGATGACGTGAACCTCGGGCAAGCAACCGGTTTTCAGGGTCAGTTTTTTGTGCAGATGGGCTGACCTTGGACGACCTGGCATAGGCATCTGTCATTACCAATGTCTTGAAAAGTCGTTTGACATCCCAGTCGTGGTTTTGAAAGTCGACAGCCAGAAAATCAAGCAACTCAGGGTGGCTTGGCGGCTCACCCTGACTGCCAAAATCTTCACTTGTTTTAACTAGACCGACTCCGAAAATTTGCTGCCAGTAGCGATTGACCGCGACCCGGGCCGTCAAAGGATGATTTTCCATCGCCAGCCATTGAGCAAGCCCAAGACGATTGTCCGGGGCGCTGGCGGGCATGGCAGGCAGGAAGGTTGGTGTTGCTCGGGGGACTGGCTTACCCAATTGGTCATACTGCCCCCGAACCAGAACATGTGATTGTCGAGGTTTCGCCAACTCTTTCCAGACAAGCGTCGTTGATACGCTGTCATTCACTTTCTTCAATGCTTTTCGTACCCCTTTTTCCTGGTCGACCAAAGCAAGCCAATCAGGATGTAGGCAATATACTTTGCGGTAGAAGTTCATGAGCGAAACCCGATCTTGTTCGCTACGTTCCTGTTCTGTGACGTTCAGTAGTTGATTCAATTGACGCGGAGTATCGATAGCAGGTGAACGGAAAGCAAAGGTAAGACGTGACGGGGGGCTATAATTCACCACCTTGAAATAGAGGTCATTGTCTCCCTGTTTCAGATCCAAGTCGTATTCCAAAGCGAGCGGATTGAGCTCCTGTTGTTCCTTTGAAATGGAAATCTGTTTTCCGTTAAGGTAGATCGCATGGCCACCATCGGTGCCAAATAGCAAGGTGACCTTTGTGGCTTTGGGAGCTGATAAATGCTGGTGCAGTACCATCACACTGCTGCGATCCGGAACTGTGGGCAGATCTTGAATCTGGACTTCTGTCAGGTCAGCGCGTTCCTGCCACCGGTAAGGTCGATCTTCATGATTAAAGACTTCATCAGGTTTGAACTCCGCTTGCTGTGAAGCGTATTTGCGACCGTAAGCTGCGATTGCGTTCTCGACCGTGAAAGGTCCTACCGCCGAAACAGGACTTAGGGTGATGCGCTGGTCGATAGGGACTGTTGGGCTGGTATCGCTCACCGAAAGACGGACACGCCGTAGATGATGAGATGCAAATTTGGACTGATAGTGCAATCGGATTCGAACTTTACCGTTTTCCCCCTCTGCCATCAGGGCAGGAATGACAAACCACGCTGATCTTCCACCGGGTTTCTGGTGTCCACCTACAGCCCAACCGGTGCTATCGTTTATCTTGGAATCAAAAGCCTGGCGGACGCTGAACGAACCATCCTTCTGTTCAAAGTCCGCAAAGCCGTTGGTGATCGGTACCTTCAACCATTGTCCTTCGAGCAAGTCATCCGTGATTTCGATAACGATTTCAGACAGCACAGCATTGCCATTGGCTGAGCTGCCAACTCGATTTTTTGCTTCATCCACCAAGGCTTCAAGATGCAAAGTTTGCCATTGCGTTCCAGACTTGAGCGGCGCAATGATCGTGGTCGTATCTTTGGCGGCAGGTGAAGCAATGAATTCAAACGAGCCATCTTCGCGGATGGTCATCTCTGTGCCGGCCTTGGAATCAACGCTCGTAGGCATCAATCGTTCAATCTTTGGTTCAATGCCTTTGATCAACGCCTGTTCCCAACTGCGCTGAGCAGAATCCACGGTTCGAATTGGTTGGACCATTTGTTGCTGCAGGTCAATCAGCGTTTCTTCGAAGTCAACGATCTGTTGTTTCTGGTCCTTCGTGGGAACTGGAATTGCCGGGGCTGGATTCTTAATGTTGGCATCCAACGCTCGACCATCCAAACTATTGAAATACGAAAATAGTGAGTAGTAATCTTCCATCGAGATGGGGTCAAATTTGTGGTCGTGACACACCGCACAACCTGTGGTGAGGCCGAGAAAGATAGTTCCAAATGCATCGGTGCGATCGATTACATTTCGTGTGAAAACCTCATCGTAGATCGAGCCACCCTCACCGGTGGTGACATTCAGACGGTTGAAGCCGCTGGCAACTTTTTGTGATTGCTTTGCGTCAGGAAGCAAGTCACCCGCAAGTTGCTGAGTCATGAATTCATCAAAGGGCATGTTGTCATTGATCGCCTGAATCACCCAGTCGCGATAGGGCCACATCTCACGGTAGTTATCCAGATGCAAACCATGTGTGTCGGCATAGCGGACGAGGTCAAGCCAGTAACGCCCCACATGTTGCCCAAAGTCTGCAGAGCTGAGCAGGCGATCAACCAGTCGTTCATAGGACTTGGGTGATTCGTCCGAAAGAAACGCCGCTACCTGTTCGCGAGTCGGAGGCAGTCCGGTAAGGTCGAGACTGACTCGGCGTATCAGTGTTCGCCGTTCTGCCCTTGGATTTAGTTTCAGACCAGCAGCATGGGCTTGTTGGTTGATCAAGTAGTCGATCACCGCAGGACTATCTTTGCCAATATGGGCGGGAAGTTCAGGCTTCACGGGGGGGCGAAACGACCAGTGCTGCTCGATCTTCGCTCCCGATTCAATCCAGTTTTCCAGGCGTTGAAGTTGCGACGAAGTTAACGGTTTCTGGAATTTTGGTGGGGGCATCACAAGGTCAACATGCGTCGCGTTGACTCGCGATAGCAATTCACTATTGGATACATCGCCAGAGATGACAACGCTCGCAAGTCCTTCTGCGGTATCAAGTCGCAAGTCGGCTTCTCGTGTCTGTTCATCGGGTCCATGACAAGCAAAACAGTGATCCGACAGGATCGGCCGGATTTCCCTCGAGAAATCAGGTGTGTTGATTGACTCAACCTGGTCTGCTACGGACCATTGCATCCATACGGGAAGGACCGTGATACCGAAGGTAACGAGCAGCGACACGGCAACGAGTTGGGGCCGATGGAGCATGTGTCAGGGACAACTACAAATTCAGGAGGAAACAGGAGGGAAATGATAATGGGTTACCACTCAATACAGTCTACCGCCGTTTACCACCATCGGAAAACGAGAAGCCAACAAACGATGGCTCTGTTGAGCTGATGGATGGACAAAGCATACAATCGGTAAAAACCGAGATTAACGGCATTTTCCGGGTCAGGGCGAGCTTTGCTTGCGTTGGTGGATCACCGCATGAAAGGTGCCTCCATGTATCGATTTGCCTGGTTGGAACATTTGTTTTCAGTGAAGGCTGCTCCACGTCCCAGTGGCTTTTTGTCTCATGATCCTCTCTCTGCCATCCCCTTAGACGGATGCTTTACCCCAGCCGCCACCACCGGGTGTTTCAATGATCAGCCGATCACCTGCGACCACTGAAAGAGAGGCGGTTGCAGCAAGTGGTTCAGTTTTTCCTTCGTGCACAAGCAGGTTCCGTCCAGCTTTACCCGCCGTTCCACCTGATGCCCCGTAGGGGCCGACGTTACGCCGGCCAGTGAGCAGCGAGATGACAAGAGGTTTCATAAACTCGAACTCCCGGATCATGCCATCACCGCCACGGTGTAATCCTGTGCCTCCACTGCCTTGTCGAATGGAAAAACGTCTTAAACGCACGGGTAATCTTGATTCCAGAATTTCAGGGTCCGTGATGCGGGTATTGGTCATGTGTGTGTGGACAGCATCTGCTCCATGGTGTGCTGCTGTGCCGCCACTTCCTCCACCAATGGTTTCGTAATATCCGAAGGTTGAGTCACCAATCAGCACGTTGTTCATGGTGCCTTGCGAGGCAGCCGCTACACCCAGTGCTCCCAACAGTACATCGACAATTCTTTGGCTTGTTTCGACGTTCCCGGCCACGACTGCAGCACACCTTGCGGGGTCCGTGTCGTGAGGTGGATCTAACATGCCCTCCGGAATCTTGAGAGTCACGTCTCGCAGCACGCCATCACAAAGAGGCAGGTCGGAACCAGACACACAGCGTAGGACGTAAAGGGTTGCCGCTGTCACGATCGCTGGCGTTGCGTTGAATCCATGGGGATGGACGGGCGAGGTATCAAAACGGATATCCAGATGATTTTTGTCTCGCTTTATGGTTGCAGCAATGCGACTGCCATCATCCAAATGATCTGCAAAATGCATTGGTTTGTCAGGCAGTGTCTGTATCCAGCGTTGCATAGAATCGCCCGCGAGATTCAAGATTTGACCCATGAACGTGTCAATGGTTTCGACGGAGTACTGTTGAGCCAGCCCTTTCAATGCTCGAACGCCATGGGCACCGGCAGCTTGTTGCGCGGCAATGTCTGCCAAGTTTTCACTTACGCATCGCGAGGGATAACGACCTGTCGAAAGTAGTTGCCTGAGATCGAACTCATGGTTGTTACCTGATTTTACTAACGCGAAGTTTCGAATCACTACTCCTTCTTCTGCCAAGGATGTGGCATTGGGAGGCATTGAACCTGGCGTGCATCCACCAATTTCAGCGTGATGTGCCCGTGAGGCCACATAGAAATCGGGTGTTCCGGTTCTAATTTCAGGATTACAGAAGACTGGTGTGATCGCAGTCACGTCAGGCAGATGTGAACCGCCGGCATAAGGGTCGTTACTGAGATAACAGTCGTGAGGAGACATTTCCGGAAACTGTTGCATGACTTGACGAACCGTATGCCCCATCGCGCCCAAGTGAACTGGAACGTGGGGCGCATTGGCAATCAAAGAGCCATCGTTCCGAAATACTGCACAACTGTAATCACGCCGTTCTTTCACGTTGACACTGATTGATGTTCTACGCAGTACTTCGCCCATTGCATCAGCAATGCCCTGTAATCGTCGGGCGATCACTTCCAGTAGAACTGGGTCTGATGTGAGTTCTTGCTGCTCTGTTTCCATGTCCCCAGCGTTTTCCATGTCCTCAGCGTTCAGGTTCATGTCCTTGTCACTGCAGGTAACCTCCAATATTCCATCCCGGATCTTGCGGGCTTGCCATCCCGGTTCCACAACAAGCGTGGAATGAGCGCCGACGATCATGGCGGGACCTACAATGATTCTGGCTTTGGGAAGAGAGTCGCGATCAATTTGCTGCGCATGTACCCACTGACCCTCGTGCCACATCTTCCTTGTATCCGCCGTACCAACGATAGCTGTCCGATCTTCAGGAAAAGACTTTTTTTCAGCCCGCAACGTTGCATCACATCGGAGGGCAGCCAATTCAACGGCACGTTCAGCCTGAATGTAGCCAAAGATCTTCTCGTGCTTTTGATGGAATCTTTCCCGTAGTGTTTCAGCAGGGAACAAAGGGATGCTTAAAGAGGCTTCAGTCCCCTGATATCTCAGATCAGCTTCGAGGACATGTTCCAGTTGTTGTCCTGGTTCAAGTTCATCCTCGAGTTGCTGTTGGGCATCATGAATCAACTTGTTTGCTGTTGTACGAATCGATTCTGTAGTGAGGTCATTGAGTAATTTGTAAACACCTCGTGTCACAACTTGACCTTGATCTGCCAGTCCCATGCCCAACGCGCTGAGCATTCCTGAGTCAGGATGATCGAGGATACGTTTCATGTTCAGGACGCTAGCAACTCGGCACAGGTGTTGTCCCGCTGCGCCACCAAATCCGACCAGCACCATGTCCCGGGCATCGCTTCCCTGTGCGGTGCTTACGGTTCGCACAGCTTCGGCCATGTGCGTTACAGCGATCGAAAAAAATCCCTCCGCCAGTTGCTCGGTAGAAGTCAGGCCTGACTTTTGCGGGATTTGTTGCAGAACTGACTGCAAGGCTTCCGCGGCCGCTTGGCGATTCAAGGGAAAGGGAAATCGGTTTTCCGGTACTCGACCAAGTAATAAATTAACGTCGGTGACCGTCAGTGGGCCACCTCGTCCGTAGCAGGCAGGACCAGGATTGGCACCAGCACTTTCGGGGCCAACGGCGAGTCGTTGTTCAGGGTTGTAATGGCAGATGGATCCCCCGCCCGCCGCTACCGTTTCAATGTCCATCATAGCTGTCATGACACGCACGCCCGCGACATGCGATTCATACCTTCGCCCCACTTGGCCCTCGTATCGACTTACATCCGTGCTGGTTCCGCCCATGTCCAAGCCGATTGCATTTCTGGCATCTGCGCTTTCTGCAACATGACCCAAGGCGACGACTCCGCCAGCAGGGCCTGAAAGAATGCTGTCTCGACCTCGAAAGGCTGCGGGTGATACAAGTTTGCCGTTGCTGGTCATCAGGCGTAGGCGACACTGTGAAGCTCCGCCAAACTGTTGCCAAACATTCGCTACATATCCAGACAGAATCGGGTTCAGATAAGCATCCAGAACCGTGGTTTCTGTGCGTGAGACGTACTTTATTAAGGGTGCAACTTCACTGGACCGGGAGATGTTTTTGAATCCTGACTCCCTCGCCAATTGTTCGATCTGTCGTTCATGCTCATCATTGACATGGGAATGTAGCAGGCAAATCGCAAGTGAATCGATCCCATCGCTATTGAGTTTGGCAAGCATGGCGGTCACGGAATCAATATTCAGAGACTGAATGACCGATCCTCGGGCGTCGAGCCTTTCGTCAATTTCCAGCACGCGGTCGGTAAGCGGGGGATTCTTTTCAATCGAGAGTGAGAAAAGGTGAGGCCGGTCCTGTTCTCCGATCCGAAGAATGTCAGCGAACCCTTTTGTTACCAGTGCAGCAGTGCTTGCACCGCCACGTGTCAATAATGCATTCGTGCCACGGGTCGTTCCGAGTCGAACGTCGAGAGCGGGTAACGGAGTATCGAAAGGAATACCGAGCAGCAGTCGTGTTGCCAGAACTGGTGCTTCAAGATTGGCATTGAGTTCAATGACGGTCTCCTGATTTGTGGTGTCGAGCAGTTCATCATTCGATGCTGTCCCGCTGATGCTGCTTGGGGTAGCTTGATTGAACTTTCCTGACGTTTCGTCAACAAAAGTCAGTATCTCCTTGTCGTGTCTGGTGATCTTGCCAATTCGCTGCTGATTTCCCTGAGCATCAAGAATGGTAACCGTGGCATGGTTCCAGAACCCTGCAATGTCTTGTCCGGCCAGTTCAGTTACTCGGAAACTGTGGCTGGTGATCCAGGCTTCAAGCTTCGCGCGGATCACACCACTACTGAGTACCTTGGTGTGGTATCGTGTTGACCCATCAAGGACGATGCAGTCAGTAAAGGTTCCGCCGACATCGGCCCAAACTGTAACTGTCATGAGTTAAACAATGCCAGGCTTTCTTTGGCTGCTGGTTGATCAATCAACGCGACAGCAACATCGCCTGGTTGAAGGGTGTCGTTAGCTGTCGGGACACGAACGAAGCCGTCACGTTCGACAGCAGCAATCAAGCAGCGGCCGGAAAGAGGTAGTTCAGCTAAAGTTGCTTGGGTGACTTGTGTTCCCTCCGAGACTTCCAGTTCGTAGATTCCGATGGTGCCGTTCGGGATTCGACTTTGGCTGATGATGGCACCCTCGTTTAGAAATCCGAGGATCTGCCGGGCTGCAACATCCCGTTCACTGACAGCACGATCGATGCCAAGTTTGCCGACCACGTTGGCATAGTCAGGACGTCCCACCACACACATCACTCGAGCCGCTCCTAGTTCTCTCGCTTCGACACCTGCCATGATATTACTCTCATCGCTACCAGTGCACGCAACAAAGTAGTCAACTGTCCCACCACCCTCATCTTCCAGCACACTTCGTCGATTGGCATTGGCGTGAATGACCGTCACTCCAGGCAATAGTTTTGCCAAGCGACTGCAATGTTCCCGATCACGTTCTAACAACACAATCCTGTAATCACGGCGGCTAAGCGAGTCGGCAAGGTGATAGCCAGTTTCACCGCCACCGGCGATCATGACACGCTGTTTGAGGTGCAAATCCGATTCGGAAACAAACATGCTTCTTGTTTTAGTAACGACCTCTGGTGCACCAATCAGGCTGACCCGGTCACCACCGTGTAATTCATCCTCGCCACTGGCGATCCACATGCGCCCTTCGCGTGCGATGGACCCGATCCGCACAGCCCCGGATATTTTCAGGTCGCGCAGTTTGTGTCCTGCACTCACCGATTTTCCGTCGACTTCGACTTCATAGACCTCTAATTGTCCGCGAGCAAAATGCTCCAATGGAATTGCGTCAGGATTCCTGATTGCACGGGCCAATTCGAATGCAGAAAGTTGCTCAAGGCTGAGCAGACTGTCAATGTTGAAATGCCGTTGATAATCGAAAGTGCTCAAATCATGGAAAGCAGGTGCATAAACACGGGCAATGCTTCGACGTGCACCCAACTCTTTTGCCATACTGGCTGCGACGATGTTGACTTCATCGTCGCCGGTGACCGCCAGACACATGTCCGCAGAACTGACTTCGGCCTGGAATAAAACCGTGCTGCGAGATGCACTGCCGACGATCGCTTTGACATCCAATTCGTTGTTGATGCGTTGAACATTGGCTGCGTTGCTATCGACGACAGTAACGCTATGTCCGCGTCTGCACAGCATGTCCGCTACCCAGCGGCCAACTGTACCAGCGCCAAGAGTCAGAACTCGCATGAAATTCAGTCTGTATGAAAGGGAAAGAACAGGCTCTCGCCGACAAGCCGTTGGAGGAAACGCATCACAATGATGCGAGGCAGTGGCATTGCAAGCACTTCTTAATCGAACCGAGCATCAGGTTTCAGGAACAAGCATTTGGGCATTTTTCCTGGGGTTCGTCCGTGTACCACTCTTTGTGGCTAGGGGCATGAGTTTACACATGCTCAGTGCTCACTTGGTGGCAATTGAAGGTGTTTACAGTAACCAATCAAGGATGCAAATTACGATGAAAATGATCGCCATGAATCCTGTAATCCAGCGCCCTGTTTGCCATGCATGTTGCAGAATTAAATTTGTGTTTTCATGACGCGTTCCACCGAAAACCAATGCGATGGCAATGATCAGGGGAAGGTAGTACAGCAGATAACTGGGAGCAATGGAAAGCATTTTGTTTTGCCGGGAATAAGGTGGTAACGTGAAGGGCGTCTAAGAAACGGTGCGAATGACTTTTCTAAGTTGCTTCGCTCTCAATGTCCTTACCCGACGATTCCTCTTCGTCATCAGATTCTTTTTTTCTGCCGCTGATCGGGATAGAGAGCGGGCCTCCGTAGGCATCATAAATGACAAGAATATTCAACAAGCCCGCGATCACTGTGTACCAAGTCCCCATTTCGTAGCCCGCGCCCCGACGGGCATACCAGGCTGACACCTCATCTGCCTCACTTTCGCTGACAGGACGCAAGGGAGGAGCCATGAAGCCTCCCCAGTAAGGTTCGTAGTCCTCTGAGGTGCGGCCAGTTTTGTCATTGGTGGCCTTCTTGATCAGATTCGCCTGCAGCAGTGCGGGCAAAGCTGCACCACCTACGCCCGCTTGGAGAAAGTAGTGCCAACGCTTGTCGCCTGGTGCCCATGACGCATAAACGACATGTCCTCCACCCAAAGCGAATCCAAGCACCCAAGCAGAAAGGATGCAGACCATGAATAAGACGCCCTTGGTGTAACGCCCCTGATATAGGTGGCCAGCACCGGGAATTAACCACGCCAAAAGGGCGGCTAATGGCCGATTGCGAAGATCAATTCGCTCGCCGTCAACCAAAATGGTGTTTTTACTATCAATTGTCATCTGTGGCTTCGTGTTTGTGGCCTCACCGTCTTGTTTCTGCATCCATTGTGAAAGAAAGCTATTCGCTGCGATAGGTGAATCAAGTTTGTCTTGACGCGATTCCCCGCCATCGACTAAATCGGATGTTCAAGTTTTAGATTCCCACCATTCGTTGGACGGCATTCGCATGGCTCGCTTCGCTCTTGGACTCAGCTTTACACTCACTATAACGCTCGCTGTCGGCTGTGGCTCAGGAACACCTGTTGCAGACAACCCGGCACCACGGAATCAGGATGGGATCACGACAAATGTCGGTACGCCACCGCCTGCCTCGTTAAATCCCCCTCCCACGGACATTGTGAGCCAGTTTCTCGACGAAATTCGCCGTGGAGGCGAGGATTCACGAGCAAACGCACTGCTCACCTCGCGTGCTCAAAGTGAGCTCAACCGCATCGGTCAAACCATTCAACCCATCGGATCCCCCAATGCCAGCTTCGAAGTCACACGCTTCGAGCTGCATCCCGAGGATACAACAGCGGCCATGGTGCATAGCGTTTGGTCGGAACCCAACGCCGAGGGCGGTAATGTCGCCTCGTCCCAAGTCGTTTGGGCACTCCGCCAAGAACAAAGCGGCTGGAGAATCAGTGGCTTGGCAATCACGATCGATCCTGAGGCTGAAGATCCTGTTGTCTTCAATTTCGAGGATGGGAATCAAATGGCGGCGATGCTTTCCGAACCGGCGAACGGCAATTCTGAAGTTTCATCGCAGGCTGCCGCCCCACAATCGACGCTGAATCGCTGATTCGAAGGTAGATTCAAAACATCCCCCCCACGGGATCTTTGCGGGCGATAAAAGATCGTTGATGTCCAACAAGGGGGCGTTTTCTCCCTTTTTCGTCTTTTGGCCCGACGCCCGGTGTGCGTTAAGAAGCACATTTCTTCAGATGATCAGAAATTTGCTGAATCTCTTTGTGACAATTATTTCCTGAATTTCAAGTCACGCCCGATTGACACCCATGTGACGCTGGTTACCCTATCGCTCGAAATTACGCGGTCGGAATAACCTACGCAATCTTCCTATGTTGATGCTTTGTTTAGGTGTCCATCGCAGCATTCGTGAGACTGCTGGCGCGTTGCCAGCGGCGCGAAATGTGGGGCCTCAGGAATCAGGCCCGGAACCATGATGTGCGAATTCGGATCGCACCTAACTCCGAACTCTGGAGATTGAAGATGAATCGGACTGTGGTGAGCGGCATTGCCGCGTTCGCACTGATGATTGGTG
>NZGD01000250.1 GCA_002690925.1 Rhodopirellula sp. | reverse complement strand
ACAATAACCAAACATTGATCGTTGGAAATAAAGACTCCAAATCTGGCACGCAGGTCGTTACGGTCTGGAAAGATCTCAACGAAACAGTGAAGACTGGTGACAAAACGGTGACGATCGAAAAAGGCGATGAAACGGTAAAGATCGAGAAGGGAAGTCGAAATACCACAATCCAGTGTGATGACACGTTGACGCTCAAAACTGGTGACCACAAAATAAAAATCAGTGCTGGTAAAAGTGTGATTGAGGCAGCCAAGTCGATTGAAATCAAGGTTGGCCCCAGCAGCATCAAGATTGAACCTTCGGGCATTACCCTGAAGTCTGCTAAGATTCAGGTCAAGGGCGATGGAAAAGTTGATATTGAGTCACCGATGACGACGTGCAAAGGAACGGGGCAGCTGACACTCAAGGGTGGCATGACCATGATCAATTAGTTGGCTGAAGCACCAATGGCGTGCTTGAGTAGGAAACTGGGGCACCGGATACTGGCTGCGAAGTTTGATGCGACCTGGTAATCATGTGCTCCGAGGTATTCGAACCGAAGGACAAGACGCAAAATATTTTCAGATGAATGGTTTGAACGCATGAAAGTTGTTCTGCAGATTACTACAGGTTCCTCAAGCGGTCGCCAAATCCCCGTGCAGACGGGTGAAATTGTGCGTTTTGGGAACAGCAATAGTGCTGATTTTTCGGTAGCGGATGACCGGCAGATGGCTGCAGCGCAGTTTGCTTTGGAGTGCAGTGCAGACCATTGTTTGATTCGAGATCTCAAAAGTGGTGTTCCTACCACCATCAATGGCAAATCGCTCGCTGATACCTCGATCTTGGCTTCCGGCGATGTAATCAAAGCAGGCGAAACTTGTTTCCTTGCCGAAGTAGAAGGGGCTGTGACGGAACCCCTTGCAAATGAGCAGGAAGAGGAGGCAAACGAACTCACGCTCGCATTCTCTGCGGCCGAATTGTGTGATTTGGCTGAATTGGAGGATGAGCCCCGAGCTTTCTTGCTTCCTGAGCACTCGCCATTTGAGTTTTTTGAGGTGTTGATTGAAAAGTCACAGTTGCTTGATGCGATCCGGTTCGTGGCGGTTTGGTTGGCACCCCGGCAAGCGATTCATTGGGCTTTGACATGTGTCAGGGAGTTGTCTTCTGATAATCTTGCAAAGGGCGAACAGGATGCTCTCCTTGCCGTGAGCAAATGGTTGGAAGAGCCGACTGAGGAGCATCGTCGGGGTGCGATGAAGCTGGCGGAAATTACCGAGTTCGAATCTGCGGCGGGGTGGGTTGCTGGTGCGGCATTTTGGTCTGGTGGTAGCATCGCACCGCCAGATCTGCCTGAAGTTCCCCCAGATGAGAGTCTCGTTGCGAAAGCAGTTACGACATCCTTGCTAATGCTGGCAACGCAAGGCGATCCGAAAAAAATCAATCAGAGCTATGCCGAGATTGCTGAGCGGGGCCGCAGATTGGTGACTGGCGAGGGTGAGCAGTAGGCTTCTGTCCCGGGGCGATGTTTTCTTTCATGCTCAGCAAAAGTGATTGCGGTGGGTACTTGGTGAGAACTCTCCGCAAGAGGTGCCATTCGCCTTAATTCTCGTCGCTCGGTGATGTCAAATTAACTTGGATCTTCAGTGGAAGACTACAGGTTGGCACTCGTGTTTCAGCATTCGTTGTTGTGTCGTCAGCAAAAAGATCGTGCAGTTGAATCCTAACCTCAGTTTCGTTACTGATTTCATTCTCGCTGCCATTTGCTATTGCGCTTGTTTTGAAGTGGATGTCGCGAATCAGTTTCTGAACGGATGCCAAAGTCGGCTTCATTCGCTGGGGTGTTGTGATGGGCCGTATTATGATGCTGATTGGATTGGCCTCAACTTTTTCGAGATGCCATTCTTTTGCGCTTTCTGAAGACGGCTTGATTTGCACAGTCATTCGATCAGCTGGGAGGTTGCTGGTGATGGAGAGCGTTGCGTTGTCAAAAGAATAGTTTGTTGGGGTCCAGATGGATGCGTTGTCTGCGAGGTGGGTGAAAGTATTCTCCGTAATGTCCACGAATTTATCGGCGTTAATTGCGACCGGCATGTTGATGGATTTTTCGACTATGATCCGACCATCTTCACCAGCTGTAAGCACATCGTTGCCTGCCTTTGAGAATATTACCGTTGTAACGCTTCGCGTGTGGGGTGTTAAGTTCATTACCGGAATCGTCGCCGCCTCATTTGAGCGAGTGCCCTCCGGCTTGACTTCCCAAAGTTTGGTCGTGAAGTCTTCTCCGCCAGTGAGAACGCGATGTCCATCTTCTGAAATATCGACTGAGCGGATTTTGGCTGCTTCTGCGGAGAGCTCTTGAGATTTGCTTGCAGTTTTGTTCGAGATGCTCCAGATGAGTGCATTCGTTCCGGATGCCGTCACTAGTCTGTTTTGATTCGCAGAGAAGGCCAGACAATCAACGCCCTCAGGAACCTCTCTTGTTAGCACACGTGTGCTGTATGTCGATTCATCATCTGAATATTGCCAAATTTCAAAACCAGCATCATGCCCAACAAGGAACTGTTCGCGACCTTCGTCGTTTGCCACGAGTTTGAAGCATTTTGGCCCGCAGGTGAGTCTCGCTACGATTGCTTTCCTTCTCCATTTGCCCTCCTTCAATGTCCACTCCCGAATAAGCCCCGACTTTTCATCGCTCACGTGTTGCTCGAGCGTGAATAGCTGTTGGGGATTATCAAGCGAGAAATTCGCCGCAATGATTTTCGAGTCTGGTGTTTTGATGACACGGGCTTGTTGCCATCCGGTATTTCTGAGATTCCATAGGATCATTCTTCCTTCGCTATCAATGGTACAGGCCTGCCGGCTTGAACTGTCGAAAGCCGCGAAAACGGCCTTGTCCGATTTTTTGAAAACCGCGACAGGTGCGATTTCGTGTACCTCGGTCTCCGTTTGCAGAATTTCATCAGGATTCCACAATGCAATTCCTCTACTGTTGAAAGTGAGGAGCTTTGAAACTTGATCAGGTTCAGTTACTTGTGGAACAGCAATGTTGACAGTGTCGCCGAATTCTGATGACTGAAACGATTGGAATTCTCCAGTCTCAAACGTCCACTCCCCGATAAGGCTTTCGGTACTCGTATCAGTCGGCACTGCGAGCACTAGGGCTGAGTCGGCGTTGCCTGAAAAAATGAGAGTCTTCAGTTGCGGTAACTTCTTGGAAGTATTCAGCTTTTGCAAGATTTTCAAGTTGGTTGCATCAAGAAGATATGCGGTTTCCCTTGATGGCGAATCCTGCTTCCCAACCTGAGTTCTTATGTTGGGTGGGTTGAACCCCGCAAGAACCTTTCGCCCATCTGCCGACACAGTAAGCGCTTTGATTGGACCGTTCACCGTCCGAAATCCCGCTTCTTGAATGTTTGACGTTGGCCCGTCATCAAATTTCCATTTTGTAATCCTTCCATTGATGTTTCCAGTGAAGAACGCTGGCTCACAAGGATGGAATGCTGAGTTGGTGATGTCTGGCTGGCCAGTGGCAATCACTTCCATGAGTTTGAATTGTTTCATGTTTTTGTCGATTGAGAATAACAGGCACTTACCATGTTTGTCGCACAGCAATCCAAGGGTTGCATCAGACGAGAGTGCAATGCTGGTTATGGATTCGAGTTCTTTGAATTCTTCTGCCTTGGAAAGCATGGCATCGAAGGTATCAAGTGTTTTCCATAAATCACCTTCCTCGCTTTTGCTCCAAACGCGCGCTCGCGTTTCGGAGTCATCGCTGCCAGTCACGCAAATTTCTCCATCTTCAGAAATCACAGCGATTCCCTTGAGCCCAGTGCCCAGCAACGCATTGATTTGAGTTTGATTCTCGACGTCCCAAAGTCTTGTACTGTTGTCACCAGCGGACGTCATGATCCGTGAGCCTTTTTGGTAGAACATCAGGCTGTTGGGAAGAAACTCATGGCTTCCCCCCTTACGCTGCATGTTTGTATCCCAGAAATTGATCCGCCCATCTGATCTGGCCGCTACAATCCAATTACCATCGGGGGAACAGGCTGCATGTTCGACACCAATGGCAGACAATTCAATGGATTGCGAGCCCAAGTCAGTGGAGAGACCATCTGCAAAGACAATTGGATTCTGATACTTTTCCCACTCCCATTTCTTTATTCCATCGAGAGCACCTGAGACCAACGATTTTTTATCACTTGTAAGTAGACATGCAGTGACCCATCGACCATGGCCACGCAATGCCTTGATGAACTGCGATGGTTTCCTATCGGGTGCATTCCATATCCTGATGGAATTATCATTGCTTCCAGAGAAAATGGTCGTCTGGTTCTCTGCGTTCCCTCTGATTGTTGCGAGACAGTGGATGCTTGCATCATGGTAGCCAACAACACGGGACTGATAGACATCGATTTGTTTGGTCCCGTTCACTGGATTGATTGCGTTTTCCACACCAGTTCTCAAGGCCCTCTGGAACTCTGCCCCAGTGCTGAGAGGACTCCAGAGCATGACTTTTCGATCGTTACCTCCTGAGGCTATTTGATCTCTGTTCGCGAATACCGCCGTGTATACTGGACCTTGATGCCCGGTGAATTTGGCAACCTGTTCGATTTTCTTCCAGTCAGAAGTTTGCCAGACACTTACGCTGCCGTCCTCAGACGCAGTCGCAATTTTTGCAAGGCTGTTTTCGGATTTTGTGTAGCCATCGTCGGTCCATACGCTGATGGACCAAACGGTTTCTCGGTGCGAGATCGGCGTCGGCCAACTTTTGAAAGCAGTTAACTTCGTATCTTCAAGCCGGAACAGTTTTACCCGGCCTTGATTGTTATGTCCCGAGGCTAATACGATTTCCTCACCAGCCGTATTAGCAGTAGCAAGACTTGTCGTTTTTCCCCATGGAACTTCCAGCACTTCGTTTGGACCTGTGTTGAGCACCTTAAGCTTGTTGTTGGGATCAACTGTCAAGGTCCAAACTGCAAGGCGTTCCTGTCCGTCTGTTGCAGTGTATCCAGTGATGATTCGGTCGCCGCGTTTCGTAATGGTGACCGCATTGACAGATTGCTTTTTCAGAAAGTGACCAGCCAGTACTGTTTTACGTGTTTGATCGGTTTTATCGGAGTAGGAAGTCCAGAGCCTGAGTCCCTCAGTCGTGCCTGCCGCAAACACTTCAAATGGAGCAGGTAATTTGGTGTCGGCAGAGTTTTTTTTGATTTCTTCGCGTGCCATGCATTGAACACGCTCAGTTGCGTCGAGTTCCAGGAATGAGCGGGGAAAGCTGTCTTCCAATAGATACTGGATCCGCCCCCATTCCCAATGCTTGATGTTTTCCGGAATACTATTTTTCCCCAAGTCAGTGGCCTTTTTCGCACTTAGGAAGTTATTGCGTTGGATGGCCTGATTGCTGAAGCCGATCAATGCTCGATAGGCATCCTGCTCGGCATCAAGCCTCGCGATTTCAGCCTTGCGTTTTGCTTCTTCTGCTTTCGTTTTTGCTTCTTCTGCTTTCGTTTTTGCTACTTCTGCATTAATTTTTGCTTCTTCCGCTCTCGTTTTGTCAGCGTCTGCTCCAGCTTTTGCGTTCTTTGCAATAAGTTCTTGGCTTTCTGCATAACTTTTTTTAGCTTCTGCCTCACCGTTTGCAGTTAGTAACTGAATATAAAAGTCGACGCCGACTACCATCGTTGCCAGAATCATTGCAACTACTGATCTGACGAGAATACGTATCTGCAAAGCTTGTCGACGCTGCGAACGTTGGCCTGCTCTTAATTTCGCAAAGACAGGTCGATGGCTTTCGTTTTGTTCATCGAGAATGGAAAGACCGAGGGAGAAGTCACTTTCGCGTAGTGCATGTGTCGCGTAGGCCAAAGTTGCTTGATTGAGACCGAGATGTGCCGACCGGTTCTCGGGCCACAGCTTTATCGACTCTTCGAATGCGAATCTTGCCCGTGCATATTTGTCACTGTTGCCATCCTGTTCTGCACTGCTCAAATGCGATTCTGCACTTCTCGTCAATTTCTCACTTTCGTGATGAGATTGGTGCAAACGCAAAGCATTTTGGAAGTCGCTGACCGTCTTGTATCGGTCACGTACGTCTGTGGCCATCGCTTTTCGGGCGATGTCAACGAGCTCTCCGGTTTGATCCGTTGAGACAATCAGATTTGACGCAGCAGCGAATAACGCCTCGCGTGTTCCAGCGGTCTGCGGGTGAGGTGGTTTGCCCGTGACAATTTCGTACAGCACAGCGCCCAGCAGGTACACATCACTGACCACGCCCAGCTCCGAACTGTTGTGAGCTGCCATTTCGGGAGCCATGTAAGCTGGTGTTCCAGCTGGTCCACTGGCAACCGCCGCCCATGAGCGGTTTGGGTCTTCAGACAGGGAGATGGCGATTCCCCAATCCATGACTGCCACTTCGCCAAATTCTCCTACGATTACGTTTTCCGGTTTGATGTCACGATGGAGGAAATTGTGCGCGTGCGCAAATGCGAGGGCATCACACACTTTCATCAGCACTTCAATGTTTTCCTGTTCGTTCTTTCCGCGAATGGCTTCGTTCCACGGTTTGCCCTGAACATGTTTCATGGAATAGAACGGCAGGCCATTTGCATCACGACCCAACTCGTAGATCGGCACAATGTTGGGGTGTTCCAATTTTCCCGTGACGACGACTTCGGAAATGAATTGACTTTCTCCCAGACTACCTGCTGCAGCGATTTCTGGATTTGGGATTTTAATTGCGACATCTCGATCCAACGAGGCTTGTCGTGCGCCCCAGACTTGCCCCATGGCCCCCTTGCCAATCAGCTCCTTCAGTTCATAGTCACCCTGCCCCTTGTCATGCCGTTTGTTGATTCTACGTTTTCCGATACTCAGGGACGTTCCGTGTTGTTGTGTCGTCTCCTGCGTCTCGGACCTGTTGTTCAGAGTTTGTTGAAAACCCTGAGGTACGCTTGCCAGTGTGCCCTGCCATGCTCGCTCGATATGACGTTCGAATTGAGGAGAGAGTTTTCGTGGTTTGACGAGTTGCTCGCTACCTGCTGTTTCCGATGTTGTGTCCTGAGCAGGGGAAGGCAAATCGGTACTTGAATTACCTGAGGTTCGGGACTCAGGTTGTTTTGCAGTCTTCCCTGTTCGCTCTTCATCTGCTGAAGAAATCACTTCAGCGTCTGGAGCTGTCAGACTGCTTTCAGCCGTAAGTGAAGCATTTGAGTAAAAACTGCCGCAATTGCCGCAGCGACCACTGGCGCGATCGTGATCACTGGCCTCTGTGCGACAAAGTGCACAAGTTAATCCCATTGAGAACAGTCCCGTTGTATCAAGAAAATGAGTCGTCTTCCGAATCTGGTCATTTACCATCCGTTTCATGGTTTGCTATTAATTTGATTCAACCGCTTTGAGGTTTGCACCAATTTGCTGTCGGTCGAGCAGGCTGATTTTTCCACATGGTAGAAACAATGGGAATTGCAAATGACTTTTCCGGAAAGAAAGATGAGCCGGCTGAAAAGACAAGAAGACGAGGTGCGTGTGTTTCATAGGAAGCTACTTGGTAACATTTGAATAATCAGTGTTCTTTTGATTTTGGCTGCATATGTATCTGTTTCCCGTCAGTAGCGTACCCGCCAACGCGATGGCGGGTGTTCGTCCGAGTTCTTCAATGAAACTGACCGGAGGAGGTTCCTTTGTGCCGTCCACAGACGCAGGTTTGTCAGAAGGCTGAGGCTCCGCGGGAAGCTCTGCAGGATCAGGAGAAGACAGTTCAATATTGTCGTGCACTTCTTTGTTGCGTTTTCGATTTTGTTTCTCTGACGCATTACCTTCTTGCTCACCGCCTGTGGTGTCTTGTTTAATTCGTTCTTGGTTATCAAGGTTATTGCCCAATTCGATCCTGGAAAATTCAGGTGGAACATTGACCGGGTTTCCATCCTGGATGATGAATCTCATGATTAATTGCTCTGAAGCACCGTCTTTCAGAAAAAGTTCATAATAATTGTCTGGTAATCTTCCAAACAGAATGGGGAGTTGATCCACATCGAAATCTGTATCGGAGTCCTTCGCTGTTGCCGACAAATTCTTCAACTGGTAGTCCAAAGACAAATCTTTGTCAGATTCTTGAGGGACTAGACCTTCGAACTTCAGAAAGAAAAACGGTTTCTCAGCTCTAGGGGTACTTGATGATGATTGACCATATTCACGAGTGGTGATGTTCTCGTTTTGTTGAATGATAATTGGTGTTGCCGTGATTGTCGGTGCCGGGACCGTCCGCGAAACAAGAT
Organism: Rhodopirellula sp.; assembly: GCA_002690925.1. Lineage (GTDB taxonomy): Bacteria > Planctomycetota > Planctomycetia > Pirellulales > Pirellulaceae > Rubripirellula. Next base: position 1,000 of record NZGD01000250.1, on the reverse strand, counting down.
CGGCTGTGGTTGGCATCATCACGACTCCGCCAGTCATGTTGGCACTCACCTTGACGGAAACCATAGTGTGAAAACGATCCTGAGCAAGCACATTCTCACCATTCTCAAAAATCTGAATGGTGCCAACGCCCTCACTGCTAGGGGCGAACGCATTAAGCGATACTGCAATCACAGCCGTGTTCTCGATTAGTTTTAAAGTGGTATTAAACGGCAATTCCACGGCGGTTGTCGTGGAACCGCCCCCAACACCGTTTAGAACGTAGGCCTGTTCCGTAGCCAAGCCTTTCCAGCCAATCCCGACTCCGAATGTGGAGCCGGGGGCAACGTATACATTGAACTTGGCATTGGGATTTTCATTAGTCAATTGTTGATCCAATGGATCCAACTCAGCTTTCAGATCTGGGTCAAGATAACAATTTTGCGTGAGGGTCCCGGACCCGCTGACCACATCGGCATTAATAAACACATGACCAGTTTCGCCGCGAGCGTTAAGCAGTACATTACCAGAACCGCCAACTGAAACCCCAGCTCCATCAGCACCGCCTTCAATCGTCAGTGAACCCGCAACCGAAACTAGCTCGATCGGACCTGCTGCGTCGGTAGTCAAATCTTCCAGTGATGCGATTTCACGATCTTCGCTAACATCATTAGTTGTGCTGTTGAAGTTCACTCGAACCACGGACTCGATATCCACCGTCACTGCGGCAACCGTCGTGATCGTCAGCCCGTCCGCTTCTGAAAGATAGATGCCTGCGTCGGAACTGGCAGCCAGAGTCGAAACTGCGATCTCGATCGCATTGACGTTAGTGCCAGAACTGCCGTTGCCACTGTCATCGCCACCGACCAGGCCGTTCGTTGCAACAAGCGTAAGGTTCGTGGCTAAAACATTCAGCAAAACGGAGTTCGCATCCAAAATGCTGTTACTCGCCGACAACGCGACGTCCACACCGTTGATGACTCCCAGTCCGATGTCACCACCCAAAGCTTCACCAACAACATT
>NZGD01000249.1 GCA_002690925.1 Rhodopirellula sp. | reverse complement strand
CTGGAGTGAGCGAAAATCGCCGCCACCGGGCCGAAAAAGCTGGGCGTAGGCGCGTCTACCAGCTTCGTCCATGAATGCTATGTCAAAATGCTTCGTGCAATAGGGGAATTCGGCAGATCCAAACCACCCACATCACGTTAAACACGGTTTTTTCTTTGACGCTCGAATCACCGGGCCTCCGAGCTGAAAAATCGTTAAACCTTCCCACCTTCGTTCTACACCGTTTGACTGATAACATTTATGGAAGCACCGCACTGATTTACTCAATTTGATATGGACAGCCATGGAAGCCGGAATTGTTGGCTTGCCAAACGTTGGCAAGAGTACCCTGTTCAATGCTCTCACCAGCTCACAAGCAGCACAAAGCGAAAATTACCCGTTTTGTACGATTGAACCCAACGAGGGAATTGTTAACGTTCCCGATGAACGTCTCGGACGGATCACAAAATTTATCGTGCCGCAGAAAACGATTCCGGCAACCCTGAAGTTGGTCGATATTGCGGGGATCGTGAAAGGTGCCAGTGATGGCGAGGGCCTTGGAAACAAGTTCCTCAGCCATATTCGCCAAGTGGACGCGATCGTACAGGTGGTTCGCTGTTTCGAAGATCCCGATGTGATTCATGTTTCAGGTGAGGTCGATCCCATTGCGGATATTGAGATTATCGAAACAGAATTGATGCTGGCTGATATGCAAACGCTTGATAATGCGCTCGGCAAGGCACAGCGTACGGCTCGTAGTGGGGATAAAGAGGCTAAACTGCGAGTGGAGGTGATTGGCAAGTGTAACCAGCATCTCGAGACGGATTCTCCTCTGAGAACGCTAGAACTCAATGAAGCTGAGGCAGCAGCTATTTCGAGTTATGGCTTGATGACGGCAAAGCCCGTGCTTTATGTCGCTAATGTGGATGAACTGGATTTGGAAGGTAAGGATCCGTTGGTTCAACGCGTTCGGGATCATGCAGAGAATAGTGGTGCTCGCGTGGTGTGCGTGTGCGCCAAGCTCGAGGCGGAAATAGCAGAACTGGATGAACAGGATCGAGCCGAGATGCTGTCCGAGGCTGGGCTGGAATATCCTGCTCTTAGTCAAATCGCCCGTGAGGCCTATCATACCCTCGGGTTGCAGAGCTACTTTACGGCAGGTGAGAAAGAAGTTCGTGCATGGACAGTGCATGTTGGCGCGACTGCTCCGCAGGCTGCAGGCGTCATTCATACTGATTTTGAGAGAGGATTCATCCGGGCCGAGGTTTATACCTTGGATGATTTGGAAACACACGAGAGTGAGAAAGAGATTCGACAAGCAGGTAAACTACGTGTGGAAGGAAAAAACTACGTGATGCAGGATGGCGATATCTGCCACTTTCTGTTCAACGTTTAAAACGGCTGCCTTACCAGTCCGCCAACGCGGGCCCGCCCTGAGTTGAAAACATTCGTTTCCCCCTTTGAGGTTTTCATGAACAAGATGTTGATCCCGATTTTATTTGCCATTGGCACTGCTCTTTTCTGGGGTTGTTACGGCCCCACTATCGGAAATGCACAAACACCACGAGTTGATGGTAAGCCGCTCTTGCCGCCTGAGGGTTGGACACCATTCAAGCCTTATGTCTTCATTGGGATCGCGTATCTTGTCATTGCGGTTGCTGGTGGTCTGGTCATGATGAAGGTCAAAGGTGACAGCTTCAGCTTCACTGGTGCCCACTTTCCAACGATGAAGTGGGGGTTCCTCGCAGGAACCTTAGGTGCGGCGGGAGCTCTCTGCTTGACGACTGCTATGATGACCAGTCGTGGAAATGCATTGCTAGTCATGCCCATTGTATTTGGGGGTGCCGTTTCTGTGACTGCGATTGTTTCTGTGATGCGATTGCATGATTTCAGCAACGTCAGTCCGCTGTTGTGGTTTGGTATGCTGCTTACTGTTGCGGGGGTCGTTACCGTTGCCATGAATACCCCGCACGGCCACGCACCGGCGAAACCAAAGGCGGATGTGGTGGAGACTGCCGGAGGTAATGCCACGGAAGCAGTGGTTAGCGACACGTCGCAAGGATCCGGGGAAGCGTAGGTTAGCGGATGCCCGTAGAGAACACCGATCCAATGGAGCAAGTGCGTGCGATTGACACCGAGGTGACGCACGTTTGGATGATACGCACGTTTCTCAAACATGCGGATGAAGCTGAGGATGATGAGGATTTGCGTGCGATCGTGCGTGATCTTTACGACTTTATCCTCGCAGTCGGACCGTTGGGCGAGGTGGAAGATCCTGCGGTCTATTTGAAAATGGCCAAGAAGAAAGCATCCAAGCTGCGTCGGGCCACTGAGTTGTACGAGGAGATTCAGCCTGAAGTCAGTGGGCACACCAACTTTGTCATGGCCGCACGTTCATTGAGGACCGCTGTTGATCGAATTCTTTCCGTGATCAAGTCGCGATAATCAGGTCGCGATAATCAGGTCACTGAAAAACTATTCGCGACCGGGTTGGTCCACACGAAATTGTATCAGTCGTTGGGAATCAACTTCGGTGACGTAGACGGTTCTACGGTCGCGGCCCCCAAAGCATAGATTACTGGGGCGTTTCCCAAGCACTGAAACCTCCCTCAGTATCTCGCCGTTTGGCGTCATCTTGATTACAGTGCCCTTTCCATGCCGGGTGATATACAAATTGCCTTCGATGTCGCAACGCATTCCGTCGAATCCGTGATCGTCAAAATGTCGTATTAATCTTTTGTTGCTTGGGTTTCCATCGCTGTTTAGATCAAATGCCCACACGTTGCGCTGTTTCGACTCATTAACGTACAGTGTTTTTCCATCCGGGCTGACTTCGATTCCATTGGTGGTTCCCATATTCTTCGCAATGCGTGTAACTGTGCCGTCTTCGTCGATCCGCCACAAATTTCCGGTTTCTTCTTTCCAGTTGGGATCACTTGCGTAGAGAGTTTTACCATCTGGACTGAGTGCGAGATCATTAGGTTGATTCATACCGGGATGGTGCGCATGCACGGTGATTTTTTTGCTGCGGGGGTCAACACGCAGGATGTTATGTTTTTTGTAGTCGGCAACAAAGAAAGTTCCGTCAGGAGCGAAGCGGATTCCGTTGCCGATACTGCCCTCAGGTAACTCCACGAACAAACTTGCCATTCCCCCGGGCGTGACTTTGCCAATCGTCCCCTGTTTCGCGAAGTTGACCGCAAAGACGTTTCCTGATTCGTCACAAGCGGGACCTTCGATGCCATTCGTAAAATCGTGGGTCCTGGTTAATACACGCGGAGTCCACAGAGGGTCAGGGGCATTAAAGACGATGTTGCTAGAGCCACCAAACTTGGCTGGTAACGGCATCTGTACGAGATCGACTTCAGTTCCCGAATTCTTCTGCCAAGTTCCCGCGAGCGAGAACGTCTCAATTTCATTTTCGATTTGCGGAGCGGCTGGTATCTGGTTATCGAGCGTTTGAATGACCAGTAGATTTGCATCATCAACCGTTACCGCGCTGCGAGGGACGAGGTGCAACTGACTGTCGCGCTGGTTCATGCGGTTCTTTTGCTCGACACCATTGATCCATACGCGAGCACCCTTCTGATGGTGGATGCGGATACCGATGTTTGATTCAATGAGTTTTTGACTCGCCCCGAACCATCTTTCAGGTATTCGCACGACACAACGGAAGAAAGTGGATTTCCCCTGAGGTGTATCGACATTTTGCGTAGCCGAACTGGATGTAGTGGCATCCTGGAGTTTTACCAATTGCCAGTGATTCAGTCTCTGCGTTTTCGGTGTGGCTGAACTGAACTTCTGCGATATGGCACTGTCACCTTCGAATAGAAATGGTGCACCGCCAAGCCATTGATCGCTGGTCATGGTGGGGCATACGAAGCGTTCAATGTGTGAGACGACTCGTCGCGTGCCTTCGAAATGACTGACATAGGGCCAGCGGGCGGGGTTGTACATGGTGTCGGTCATGTCCCGCATTAACACGACATTTTTGCCATTCCTGGCCATTTGCCGCAGGCCAAATGGTCGTCCGAGGACACACATGTTGGTGTGGACACCGGTTAGCACAACATTTTTGATCTTTTCTAGGGTAAGAATGTTCCAGACCTCGTCACCGCGGTCGCTGAGATAGTCTTTTTGTGAATCGATAGTGATTCCGGAATTCTGCTTTTGCCAGGGCATGTTGGGATTACGTCCCATCTCGGTCAGTTTTTTTGCCCATTCGGCATGCAACGATCTGTCGTCATCTTCACCACCGTCTGATTGATCAATTGGATAGGTAGCCTTTTCTTCTGCTGGAATCGCGGAGCACCATGAACCAATATCTACCGGTTGATCCTTTGCGTGGGGAGCAGCGATTGCCCGACGTCGAGCGGGATGATCCTGGTAGGCATCCATGCAGTCACTTGGTGCGTGGATGATCGTTACACCTTGAACCCTGGCAAATTTCAGCACTGCATCAAGACGTGGCAGCAATTGCTGAAGGCGTGCGACGGCATTCGGGCTGTGGTGATAGTCCCAGACATCGCACACGATGATTGCCGTTTCGGCAGGAACCCATTTTTCTTTGCGGTTGAGGACGCTGAATTTCGTGGGATCACTTGAAGTCTGACGTTGTAGTTGCAGTGAAACTTCGAGGGGAGGGGGAGTGAGAGCGGGTTCTTCCGAAAAAACTGGGGGTGCTTGGAACAAAATGGAAGCCAAAGTCAGAGCAGCGAACAGGTGTACTGAGAGGGGACCGAACGCGAGGATTGGCTTTTTTAACATCATTTTATCTTTTCATGGTCTGTGCGATTGCGGGGAAATGCCTGTGCTTATGAAGCACACCCGAGTTTCACATGATAACAGTCGTGAAACAGTCGAAGTTCATCGCACTTGGCGTGAAATTTCCGTTCAATCCAAAACGGTCTAGCGATTGGTGGCAGGCACGTGTTACAGACAGAACTAACGAGTCATTATTCGATTGAGGCTGCTTTTGACTGCTGATACCAATCTGTCCCGCTACCGCCATTGGCTGTGTAAGAACCTGATATGGGCTGCATGTGTCGTGGTTGTTGTGTGCGCTGGGTGTGTCCGACGGCGGATGACGGTTCGAACCAGTCCTCCCGGGGCTACTGTCTCGATTGACAATCAAATGATCGGGACCAGCCCTGCTGCCACCAGTTTTGTGCATTACGGCACTCGTGAATTTCGGATTGAAAAAGATGGGTATCGCACTGAAGTGATTCGTCGGAAGATCAAGCCACCTTGGTATGAGTGGCCAGGAATCGATTTTTTCTCGGAAACATTATGGCCTGGTGAACTGCGAGATGAGCGTATCATAGACGTGCAACTCGCACCGAAAGAACTTGAGCCGGCAGAAGATTTGATGAATCGTGCTGATACACTGCGTAATCAGTCCAAAGCCGGAATCATCACCGCACCCCCTTGATCTGTTGAACATGTTGTATTCAAAAACGAGCGTTCTCTTTGCGCCCGTTTTGATCTTGGCGTTTTTGGCACCCTCCTTGCTTGGGTTGGAGAGCCTCGCTTTTCGTGATGTGGCGTTTTTCTACACGCCTCTTTACGACTATGTCGCTGAACGCTGTAGTGAGGCGTGGTTGCCACTTTGGAACCCTCTTGATCAGACGGGGATGCCCCTGATTGGGGAAACGACCTCAGCGGTGTTGTATCCGCTGCGTTATCTGATCTTTTCTTTGCCGATTGCGACTGGGACAGCCATGGCCTGGTACGTGGCCATGCATTTGATCATCGCATCGCTTGCGGCAAGATTATTGGCTCTTTGGGCCGGTTGCCGACCACTCGGTGTTGCGATCGCGTCGTTGTTGTACCCGCTGTCGGGTTCCGTCCTGTTCTTGTACACCAATCCTCCGTTTTTAGTGGGGGCCGCGTGGTTACCAATTGGTTTAGGGGCAATGCTGTTTTGTGGGGCAGGCAGACGTCATTTTCGAATCGTCGTTGGGGGCATTGCGATGGCAATGATGATTCTGGGCGGTGATCCGCAGGCAGCATTGCATTTGATGCTTGTTGTTTCTGCGATTGGGCTAGTTCGTCTTGCGAAGCGATCTGCAGAACGAATTGATGGGGTGGTGTTGTTGGGCGTCCCCATGCTCGCCGCAATTCTGTCAGCACCACAACTGGCGGCATCAATCAGTTGGAGTCAGCAGAGCGAGCGAATGCAGCCGTTGATGAGTGAATCGTGGATTGAACCACCGCACTTCGGTGGGATACGTTCTCAGGCATTTCAATATTCTTTGCCACCGTGGCATCTCGCTGAAATCGTGACTCCCAATGCATTCGGATCCTTCATACCGGTCAACCAGCGATACAGTCGCTTGTGGCCCGGTGATGGACGTGCATGGACACCCTCGATTTACATGGGTGTGGTGACATTTCTTGCCTTGTGGATTCGATTGCGTTTTCGGCACGAGCGTTTTTGTGGACCATGGTTGGTGCTCTGTTGGTTGACGTTCTTATTAACACTTGGGCATTTTGGTTTGGTTTGGTTGGTCCAGTCAGGAACTGGTCGTCTGCTAAATTGTGATAGTGCCATCGGCGGACCGTACTGGTTTCTGTATCAATGTCTGCCCGGTTATGATTCGTTTCGTTACCCAACCAAGTGGTTGCCGTTTTTTGCCTTGGCCGCGACCATGGTGACGGCTCAAGTATTCGATCGACTTTCTGATGAGAGGCATCCAGCCTTTGTGTCCCGAGTTGCGGCGTCAGCTTTTTGGCTTGCGGTTGTGATGATTTTCACCATGATCGGCGTTCAAGTTTATCGATGGATATTCTTTGATGATTTGCGTCTCTTGAAAGGGACCAGTGATTCATGGTGGGGGCCACTCAATGTGCTGGGAGGGTTGTCGCAAGTGGCCATGTCCTTGTGCCACACAATCATTGTGCTGTTAGCCATTTCACTGATCCTGAGGCTTCTTGCCCGAAGCAAGGACCAACGTGGTCGTTTGGTAATGGCAGCTGTCGCAGTTGTTTGCTTGGATCTCGGAATCAGTGGCCGTGGTGCGGTGCATCAGGTTTCCAATGCCGAGGTAAATGAAGCGGTGTTGGCTTTGGGCCAACCCGCAAGAAGTGAACGAAAACGATGGATGCGAACCAGGACAGGATCTGGTTGGCCGTCTGTGTGGAGTCAACGCAGCAGTGATGAGCGTCTACTAGAGGTTGAAGTGAGCAGTCGAGTGGCGTGGTTTGGTCGCTGGCATCTCGCTGATCGGACTTCTCTTCTGAACAACATGGTTTCCATTCGTAGCCGTAATGTTGCTGTGTTCTGGCAGGCAATTCATCAATTGACTTCTGAGTTGGAGTCGGAAGAGCAAACCCGTTTGTGGCGCTCGTTGCGACATTGGTTGGCGATCGAAGGTTTCCTCCATGTCTCCGATCAGGCTAATGTGCTCACCCTGAAAGGCCGGGATTTGGAATTGGTCGATTTGTCCTACCACTTTGTCAAACAAAATATTGACTTAGATGCGTATCAAACTTGGGAATACTCTGCCAAACGCTTAACTCCAGCCACTTTGGTTGATCGATTCCAGCAGTCAGGATTTCTTGTCGATGAAAACGGTCAGCGTGATTCGAAACGGCAGACTCCAGTGGTTCAGCTGGTGGGAAATTCCCAAGCCACGGCGATTGAAGACAACCGGGAGTCCAGTCTTGAGTCCGAAACATTTTGGAAAGCGAAGCGATTGCAGCATCAACCGGAGTCGGCAGTCTACCAAGTGGAAGCGAGAACGCCGTTGTTGATCACACGACCAACCATCCAGGATGGCAATTGGCACGCACGTTTTATCTCGGTTGAACCGGATGCTGTATTTTCCGAGTTGGACCGCAGGTCATGGCAGGCGGTGCAGGTCCACGGTGTTGACGGAATCACCCAGGGAGTGATTTTGCCAAGTGGCCAGTGGTGGGTCGAATTCTACTATCAACCGTGGTGGTTAACTTTATCACTTGTCACGTTTTCACTGGGTTGGTTTGCCACGAGCATCTGCCTTGTCCTTCGTCAAAAAGGTCCTGTGGCCACCGTCCCTGTCGCTCTAATTCCAGCAGTAGGTGTTTCGTGCTGATACCACCTTTGGCACTGTATCCTTGTAAGTTGCCTGTGGTGGAAACAACACGATGACATGGGACCACTAACAGAATCCGATTTCGTGACATGGCTGCACCTACGGCACGACTCGCTTTGTCATTGCCAGCCAGCGTTGCAAGTTCTTTGTAGGTTATTGTTTTACCGATTGGGATTTCAATGCAGTATTCGTAAACGTGCTTTGTAAATGTTGTCCAACCTGTGCGATCGAGCATAAGGTTATGCCAAGAGACTTTCTTTCCTGTGAAATAACCGTGCAGTAGTGCGTCGAGCATGTCAGCCTGCGTGCCGGGACCAGGTGTGCCTCGTTTGGAATGGTCACTCGATGGTGCTTGCCAGTTAAGTTGTTGCAGACCCTTGGTTGTCCAGTGTGACCAAAGTGGGCCCAAGGGGCTGGGATGCTGCCTTATGAGAACGATCTCAGTTCGCTGTTTTGACGCTTTGGATAGTGGCATGTCATCCACCCTCTTTTACTTGCCGATACAAAAGCGGCCAAAAACGCGATCCAGAATGTCGTCGGTGTAAACAGTCCCGGTCACTTCGCCCAGACATTGGGCGACAGTACGCAATTCAGCGGAAACAAACTCGTGTCCTTCCTGATGGGTGGTCAACTGAATTGCCTGCTGAATGGCAGCGATTGCTTGGTGAAGTGATTGGCTACAGCGGGCAGCGGTGCCAACGACCGAACCAATTTCTTCTGCATCGTGCTGCTTCAGGGCCTCACAGATTGAAGCCTTCAGGCGTTCCATTCCCTCACCACTGACTGCACTGCACCGAATCCAGGAAACGTCGGTGCTGGAACTTAGAATGGATTCAATCGCTGCATCGTTTTTTGTGGCGATCCAGAGATCAATGGTCTGCGGTTTTCGAGTACGGTCCGCCAGTGCTCTGAGTTCCGTAGCTATTGCAGCGAAATCCTCACGTGTTGAATCGACACACCACAATCGAACACGAGATTCACTGGTGGAACGTTGTGATTGAGCTTGGGACTGCAGTGAGACTTCTGTTTTTGCGTCTTCGATACCTGCTGTGTCAATCAGAGTAAGGTGATTGCCCTGCAGTTCGATGTCGACTGTCACTGTGTCACGTGTTGTGCCAGCCACAGGTGCTACGATCGCTACTTGCTGGTCAGCCAGTTCATTGATCAAGCAACTCTTGCCCGCATTGGGAGGTCCGCACAGCGCTACGGTAATGCGAGCTGATCCACCGCCGCGGTTCTGCATCAATCGAAGCGTTTGCTCAAGCTCAACTGCAATGGCGGACAGGCGATCCACAAGATCCTGATCACTAATAAATGAAATGTCTTCATCTACAAAATCGAGTCCTGCTTCGACATCAGCAAGTAGATCCAGCAGAGTGCTTCGCATTCGTTCCAGAGGTTGAGAAAGATTGCCACTGAGTTGTCTCAGTGCGTGATCGAGCGTGCCGCGTTGTTCTGCTTCGATGACGCCCAGCACCGCCTCGGCTTGCGTTAAGTCGAGGCGACCAGCCAGAAACGCTCGCATTGTGTATTCACCTGGCCTGGCAGCGCGAGCACCACAGTGGCCTGCTTTGTCAACTAATGCCCTTAGGAGCGGCAGTGAACCGTATGTATGCAGTTCGGCTGAGGGTTGTCCGGTGTAACTGCGATGGTTGGGCCAAACCATCACTTCAACGGGAATCGTCCCAATAGGGGTGCCAAGATCAATGACGGTAGGCAATCGCCGAGGCCTTCTGAGACTCTCGCAATGGACGCCCATCTGTTGAAGGATGGCCAATGTTTCATCGCCAGACATTCGAACAACACCACGGGGGGCAGGCGATGTCGGAGAGGCGATTGCGACGATCGTGTCATCGGCTTCAAGCAGGGTCATCTTCGCTGGATCCGTGTAGAGTTCCGAATCACTGTGGAGCGATCGTGGCGACGTTTTGGTCACGAGCCGAAAGCGAGAGTGAAGAGCTGCTTACACTGGCACCTGCCCGTCTGAGCGCATCGACCACCGCCTGTTGAGTCACCAGGTCACGCATGATGATGGGTTCTTTGTTTCGGTCACCTGGGTAAATGACCAGCAAGGGAATGGATCGGGAATCCAGTTCGCTCAGCTTCTGCTTGATCTTTTCGTCAGGATCGGTCCAGTCAGCGTACATGGCGACAGCTCCCAATTCATCCATTACTTTTCGGGTCGTGGCGGTGTTCAACGCAACCTCGTAATTGACAATGCAGTTAACACACCACTTCGCACCAAAGTCGACCATCACTGTCTTGCCTTCGTTACGCAGTTGCTGCAATTGAGCTTCGTTGTAGTCCTTCCAATCCAGTTCTTTCACTTGTTCAAGGAAATGAAATGCACCGAAGCTGATCGCAGTCGCGGCGGCGATACCACCGAGCCATGCGGAGATGCGTTTTCCCAAGTCCGCGTAGTTTGGCACTTTTCCGATGATCCAGCATCCGAACCAAACGGCGATCAGTGAAACGAATACGGGAACTTTTTGCGTATCGTTGAATTGTGAGAAGAAGAAAGCAACCGTGCCCAGGAATAGAAATGCCATCAGTTGCTTGAGCGTTACCATCCAATCGCCAGGCTTGGGGAGCCACGCGATCAACTTGGGACGGAAGCCGATCAGTAGATAAGGAGCTGACATCCCCAGTCCCACGGTCAGGAAGATAGCGATCGTCTGAGCGGGGGCAAGGTTCAGCGTCAGCCCAAGGATAAATCCGAGTAATGGACCACTGCATGGCGTTGCCATGATCGTGGCAAAGACACCTTTTGAGAACGCACCGAAGAAACCCTCGCGATTTTGCAGGTCTTGTGAGGCTTTGCCAGCGGCCATCCCAGGAACCGGGATTTCCCAAACATCCAGATAGCTCAGGGCAAGAGCGAATAGCGTGAGTGTCAAGCCGAGTCGGACGGGGAAGTAGGTGAACTGTTCACCCCAGCCAAATTTTGTCACTGCCGCAACGACAGCTAGAAGTGCAAACACAGCCATGATGCCTGCAACGTACGCCACATTGAGTGTCAGAATTCGTTTGCGATCTTCTCCGGCTTGGCTGACGAACCCCATGATCTTGAGGCCGACTACCGGGAGGACACATGGCATCACATTCAGAATCAATCCGCCAATGAATGCAAACAGGAGAATCAGCGGAAAGGCTGTGTTTGAACCAGCCTGCGCGTCGTTTACTGCTGCAGTGTCTGTGCCGGCTACCTCGGGGTTTTTATTCGTCTCTGTTTTTTCGCCAGACTCGAGTGATGGAGTTGCGATTGTGTCAGTGGATGAAATGTCATCTGCTGCGGGCGACTTGGAGACATCCGCCGGTTTTGTGATCGGATCGACCCACTTTGTTTCAGCCGCAGCATCCTTGGCAACGTTGGATCTGCTCGAGGCGAGGATGACCGCTGCAGGGCTTTCGATGGTCGATTCAGCGATCGTCAAAGATGCTTTGAAATTGAGTGCTTGTGGCTGAAGACAACTGCCATCAGTACAGGCTTGATAAGCGATCATCCCCTCAATTTTTTTATTGCCCGGCTTGGTTGTGGTTGGAACCATGAACGGAATGCGCCAGGTCACTTTTCCTTTGAAGTAGCCGTAGGGCAGCACGCCCTGCTTTTGTGTTACCGGAATATTTGCAACTGGTTTTCCAAGCTCTAACCCTGATTTTGCTGTGACTACAAAATTGGTAGATAGGTCTGAATCATCGACTGCTGTTTCATAGACGTGGTAGGTCGGATCCGGCGTAGCCGTGAAAATCAACTCGCCCCATTGCCCTGCTTTGACGGTTGCTGGGAAAACGTAGGCGGTCCATTCCACGGCATAGTCACCGTCACGGAATGGTTTGGCAACGTCGCGGAAGAGTGCTGATTCTGTACTTATTCCTGATGTCAGTTGGCCTGATTCAGCATCAGCACCGGAGTCGCTGACTGCAGTGGCCTCAAGCGTTTCACTAACGGGAACGCAGGCTTCTTTACAGACCAATCCAGCAACTTGAACTGTGATTTTTCCATCAAAGCCCACTGGTGCTTGAATCGCTACTGACCATGTCACGCTGGATTCGAACTCTTCGACGGTCAGACCCTTGTATACAGATGAAACACTGCTGTGCGGCTTGCGGTCCGGAGAGAAGTTTCCTGTCAGCTTGATTTCGGGTGGAGACTGCAATGACAATGTGGTGGGGGTTGGACCACCAGCCGGTTGTGTCATGGAATAAATATGCCATCCACTGCCCAAGGTTGCGGTAACGGACAGCTTACCTTGCCCATTGTCATCGATATTGTAGGTGGCCCGCCATTCGACCGGTTCGTTAGTATCATCACCAAATCCACCTAGCGAAAAATCAGGGAACAGATCAGTTCCCCCACCAAAGCTGTCTTGGGATTGGGCAGGAGCGATCCAGCAGCATCCCAGCAGGACAAGCATGGGCAGCCAGCGGGTGGGGCTTGGAATCCAGCGTTGCATGGAAGAATTCATTCAGTTTCGCTCGTTTTCACAGTGATAATCGTCTAGCGGGTATTCTACGCCCCGCAGGAATTCCGGGTCAACATTCAGTCATCGGTCAACTGCGAGATGTGGCCACCCGGATCAGATTGTAAATTCGCTCAGCCAGCATCGAAGGTGAGGCGTCGAAACCCCGTCGTTCGACCAGCAACCACACCAGCCAGTTTGCTAGGCTGAGCCAAGTGCCGGCAAAACAGAGATCAGCGGCCAATTTGACCGTGGGGGTCATGTCGGCATTGTCAGGTCGTTCAATATGTTCACGATACCCAGCAAAAACAGCTTCCCAGACGTCCGCGGCTGAGTGCCGACCCGGCAGGAAACTACCTGCCCAACGAGCCAGGTCGGCGGCTGGTGTGTCAATGCGGACAGCATCAAAATCAATCAATCCAGTCGGCTTCCCTGCTGAAAACAGAACGTGCTCAGCATGGACATCGCGCAAGACGTATTGGTTGGCAACATTGCAAGCAGCGTGCTCTGTTAATGATCGGTGGATTTGGGTACAGGCTTCATCCCATTTCCAATGCAATAGGTTCGCGGCGTCTCGCAGGGCAGCGGCGAGGTCGGTTGGCAGATCAGTCTGGTTAATCGATTGCATCAGCATCGGGAAGTACTGTTTTCTTAAGGCGAGCGTCCGCAAGCGGTCCGCGATGATGGGAGGTGGTTGGTGGATTGATTCCAGCGAGGCGGTGCAAACATGGAATCGTGAAATGGCCGCGGCACCCTGACGGATGGTTTCCAGATTGGCGGTGGTGGTCAGCGGCTGACCAGGACGCCAATGGGAAAGTTCCCAATGTTCGCCGTTGGATGAGAGCACGGTGCTGGATGAATCTGTTCGTGATTCGTGGATGAGCGGTGGGAAAATCACTGGAAACGCAATGATTTCACAGCCTTCCTTCCAAGCGTGAAAGATGACACGGTGGATGGATTCAATGCGACTGCGTGAAAATGAGTTGGGCCAACGTTTCAGTGCGTATTCGTGGCCGTCGGTGGCTCGACAGTGAGCAATGGTGGCCCCACTGAGACCCGATGCCAGTTTTTTAATGGAGATGATTCCACACCGGTTCACGATGGCTTGGACAATCGGCTGGGGAACGTCCGGGGCGATCATATGGCAGTGCACTGATTCATGGCTGAAGCTTCTTCGGGGCTGCAGGGATCATCATGTTGATCAAGAGTGGTCCGGGACCAGAAGCGACGTTGGGAGTCTTTCGAGATTGCAATGGTGTGGGGCAAAATGTTAATGCTCGGTAAAGCAGATTAGTGAAAATTAGATCCTGAGAGTATGCCGACAGGCAGCGGTAATACTGTGGCACCGCTAGAATGAGCGAACGCCAGTGAGCAACACACCCATCCGGCTATATGATAACCGTCTCGCGACAGGTCTTGATGGGTGGCAATAATGCATCTGTAACTGATTCAGATCCTTTCAAACCCGTAACCTAATACAGCTATGACATCCGAATTGCCGCCCTATGATTGCTTTCTTCTCGTTTCCTTCGGCGGGCCGGAGGGGCAGGAGGATGTGATGCCGTTTCTCGAGAATGTTCTCCGAGGTAAACGCGTGCCGCGGGAACGGATGCTAGAGGTTGCCGAACACTACAAAAAATTTGGTGGTGTCAGTCCCATCAATGACCAGAATCGTGCGCTTCTTGAAGTGATCAAAGCCGAGTTTGAACGCGTAGGTGTCGATCTGCCGATTTATTGGGGGAACCGTAATTGGGACCCGCTGCTACCAGATACTATTCGGCAGATGCGAGATGATGGGTGTAAACGAGCGATAGCTTTTTTTACCAGTATGTACAGTTGTTACAGCGGCTGCCGTCAGTATCGTGAAAATATCATCGCGGCACGCGAACAGGTTGGGCCGGATGCTCCGCTGATCGAAAAAGTTCGCATGGGATTCAACCATCCCAAATTTATCGAGGTAATGACTAACAACCTCCGCGAATCGATCGAAACGCTAGGCAACACGGCTGAGCAATCGGTGGTCCTGTTCACAGCTCATAGCATTCCATTATCGATGTCCAGTAACTGCGATTACGAAAAGCAGCTCAAGGAAACTTGTCGGCTAGTTGCCGACTCATGTGGTGTTAGCCAATGGGATCTTGTTTATCAGAGTCGCAGTGGGCCACCGCAGCAACCGTGGCTTGAGCCTGATATCTGTGACACGATCAAGGCCCGCGATGACGAACAGAAGCTTGAGAGCGTGATCGTGGTTCCGATTGGATTCATCAGTGATCACATGGAGGTCATGTTCGATCTTGATGAAGAAGCCGCGGAGGTCTGTGAAGAGCGTGGTATTCGCATGCACCGGACTCGAACTGCGGGAATCGAAACAGGATTTGTAGAAATGATCAGCGATCTCGTGCAGGAACGAATCGAAGGCAGAGAAAATCGCCCCGCAGTCGGCGAACTGGGAGCTTGGCATGATGTGTGTCCAGAGGACTGCTGCCTCTACACACCTCAACGCCCGCCGGCAGGGGGCGGACGCCCACCTGCTGCCCGCCCTGTCAGCGACTGAAGTCGATGATCTGGCAGTCTAATTCTGTGCAGTTCCGAACGCGTTCAGCTGACCAGTGTCAGTTGGTCGCGTTAGCCCAGGGTTTTTTCCATTTGCTGCCGGTGGCATCGACAGCAACCGACTTTCTGTGGTTGGTAATCTCCCGATGCCTGTCTCACCACAGCCTGTCTCACCACAGCCTGTCTCACCACAGCCTGTCTCACCACAGCCTGTCTTGCCGCCGACGTTTGTTAAGGTCGTTGGTGGATTTTGGCAGCGGAGTCCCTCGAGCGTTTTTGGTGCCGATAGGGATTGAACAGCAGATAGTTGAGGTGACGATAAAGGTCGCTTGTAGCCAGCAGTTCACCATGATTGCCCTCGCCTGCCAGTCGTGCGCCGTTGAGTAGCACCACGCGATCTGCAGATCGCAGCGATGGCAAGCGGCGAGGCAAAAGTACCACGAGCGTGCCTCCCCGTACCAACTTTTTGAAGGCATTCAGGCATGGATCTTCTGCCATGTGTTCGGCAGGTGGCGGTGGTTCGAGCGCCAATAAAATGGGCGGCTTGTGCAACAGGGCTCGTGCAACCGCGATGCCATAGGTGGTTTCAACGCCAAGCATCGAGTCGTTCGCACTTACGATCGTGTTGAGGCCCTCAGGTAATCGTTGGATCCTCTCGTAAACATTAACTTCGCGAAGAGCGTCGAAGACATCACTGCTACTGATGCCGCTGTCATTCCCTGATAAATTTTCGAGAATGGTTCCATCCCAGATAGGCCCATCGGGTTCGATCCACATCACATTTCTCGCCAAAGCCTGCGGGTGAATGTCACGAAGAGGAATGCCGTCGATCGAAACTCGCCCTTCGCCAGGCAATCCAAACCCCATCAATAACTCGGTCAACGCGCGCGTTGATACCTGCTCGGTACCCATTAATGCGATCAATTGCTCCGGATAGAGCTCGAGGCTGAGATGGCTGAGAATCAGTTCACCGTTGGAATCGCTTAGGGTGACATCGCGTATTTCGACATTGTCACGTAGACCGGCCAAGCCGACTCGCTGTTCACTGGGGGCAACTTCATCGCTCCGTTTTAGATAGCGATAAATAGCATCACTGGCCTCTCCACTTTTCGTTAATTGGCTGCCCAGATTTTGCAGCTGTCCGGCCGCCGAAGCCGCCCCACCTAATGCCAAGCCCAAGACCAACGCCGCTGGCACATTGAGCCCGCTGCCACTTCCTAGAAGATTCACGCCCAGGCCGAGAATCATGACCGCAATTGCGGTAGATACTGCCAGAAATACCAAGGGCCATATACGTGCTTGACGGCTGTGCTGCATGTCAATTTTTCGAAACATTGAATCGAGTTCTTGCTGATACGCCTGATCTGCAATTCCTTGTGACTGCAGACGTGCCAATAGGGGAGCCTGTCCGACCAACGACGCCATTCGCTGTCTGGAACGCGGCACTTCCCAGTCAGTGAGCTCCGTATCTTTTTGTTGGTGCAGTTTGCGAAAGAAACGGCGGACAAGGACACCGCTGATGACAGCCAACACCGCCAGCCAAACGTTGACCAGTAACGCCAGGAAGACACAGCCGAGAAGAGTCAGCAAGCTACGAGGAACTGCTTGATACCATTGGGAGAGTCCGGTTTGAACGCAGGGAAGTTGATTGCCAATGATGTCATTGGCACGCACATGTTGAGCAGCGGCACCCTCAACCTCGGCACGTCGCAAACTTTGCTTGAGGATGCGTCCATGTAACGACTTGACGATCTGGTTTGCACGGGCATCGGCGCTTCGTCGCTGCAACCATACACAACCCGCAAAAATTGTTGCGGTCAGTAGCGTGAAGCCAACTAACTGCGTTAGCTGCATCAGCGGTTTCTGCGTGGTGTATTCTTCGCTCAATGGAATCGCCAGGTGCGTTCCCAGCGTAACGGTTGATTCCTTGAGGCCTTTCGAGTCAAGCAGCATCGAGATCATACCAACCAGAATCACTAAGGTTGGTACCAACAAACCTGCCAAGCTGGACCACAGATAAGAGAGCTGGAAACCGCGAGCCTCAGGCTCGTGTCGCAGTCTCGCAAGGGTGTTGAATCGAATCACTCTTGTCAGCTCCTGTGTGAGATCGGCTGGGAGCAGACAGAAATGTGACTAGCGTTCAGGCATGAGCATTGCCACAGGCTCGGTCCTGTTCGTGGTCTCAGTCTTGCAAATCAAGCCAAGTCTCGGTCATCGAATAAAAGCATCGCGAGCATCCACACTGCGATGGTGAAACACACAAGGTAATTGAAGGCACCTGCCAAGTAGAGAACTGGTATTTGATTTCCAGCATCTACCGCGGATTGGACATTGAAAATGTTCAGGTTCGGCACCACCACCGCGATCAGCTTCCCCACAAACCCCACCAGCTCATTATTGCCCTCCGTTGATGCCACAAGCGGGGAGGTCAGGTTTCCAATCACGTAAATCACAAAACAAGTGATGAAATTGGCCAATAAAGGAAGTCGCGTGGCCAAGGCAACAGCTACAGCTCCAATCGCCATCGTTTCCATGAAATACAGACCCAGCACAGGGACGGTCGTCATGACTTCCTCATGACTCTCCTGCCATGTTGTGTCACCACGGCTGGTCTCTCTGGCGTCGTAGATCGGCTTGTAGCTGATCACGACCAACAGCACTGAGGCGATGATCAGGAAGAGAACCAAAACCGATAGCATGATGCCAGCATACTTTCCGAGAATGAATGAGCGACGGCTCACGGGCTTGCTGAGAACGGTCAACGCCGTTCGTCCCTCGATCTCATCACTGACACTTGTGCCAGCACTCCACACTGCCTGCAGCATGCACAGAATCATGATTAACGTGACGCCACTATCTTTTAACAGACGAATGTCGTCGCCAAGTGTATTGAAGGGGTAAATGGCGAACAGCAACACGCCAACCAGACCGATGGTAAGAAGCAGGAGATAAAGCGGCTGGGCCATCTCGTTCTTGGCGGTCGAAAGGGCGAGTGCCCAGACCCGTGGTGCGGCTTGTCTGAAAACCATGATCGCTGTGGTCGTCAGGAAAAAAAGAATCGCAAGCAGCACGATTGAGGATGCTTGGGGAACCAGTGGTACATATTTGAAAGTGAAAGCCACCGTTGCGGTGTCCAGTTCACGATTTTGAATATGCAGCAAAGTTGGGTCTCCAGGAACCGGCGGGCTCTCGCCGTTCTCAGATCGAAACTCAATTTCCTCGTTCGCGTTGACGCGCGTTGGCGGCCTGATAAAGTTTGCTGCGTCAGCCGCGTCCGCGATGAAGATCGTTCGGTCGCTTTCGATCGTCAACTCCGCTGCGGATCGCAAGTTGTAATCAATATTAGCCGGTACGAATGGAGCTAGATCGACTTCGGTATCGACGCTGTTCCCGGGGATCTCTACGACAGACCGAACGGTGCCGTCACCCACCAGGTTGACTTGCGGAATGGCCTCGATGAATGACATTGGTTCAGTCAGCATGGGAGTCGCAATCGCTGCAATCAACACAAATGCACCAGCAATCGATAGCAGGTAAGGGACCACTCCCTCCGACAGTATTTGAAGCCATTCCACTCGAGTACGGTGCCACGCTCCGTAGATGATTCCGAACCCGAGAACGACACCAATGCAAAATAGCGGCAGAAATAAGGCCTCGCCGTATTCGGTTGAGCGAGGGATGTAAACGGCGCACAATGCGATCGCGATCAAACCCCCGATAATCAGTGATGCTGTGATCCCACGCTTTGGCGAGTCGGCTAGGTTGCCAATGGCGGGGACATAAGAAAGCAGAGCTAGAAGGCCATAACCCACCGCCGAAACCAAAGCCCCAATTCCTAGCCCCACACCGATTAACCAGAGGGGCGTGAGCCACGTGGGAAGCCATTTCAACGCTTGCCCCAGCACAAGTCCTTGGTCCAGTAGTCCGACAAAGGACAACATTTCGGTGGATCCAACCGTAAATTCAGCAAGGCAAGACGTCATTCCGAGACACTCAAACATTGAAAACGAGAAGACGGGCGAAAAAGGCACCAGGCCATCAATTGCCCGGAAATCACTGCTCTAAGTGCACAAAATGGGACTGAAACCCTGTGCGATACACCTATTGTAGGTGTGCTACGCAAGCAACCGGGAAAAGGTTTGCCATCATTGGTGACGTGCTAGCAGCTTTCTTATTGATGCTGGAATCGCTGTCTTTGTCAGTTGGCTCCCCGAACCAGGCTCGGAGCCATGATTCAAGTAGCAGCATACAGCCGCAATTGTGCCCTCCGCAATCAGCTCATCTGCCCGCAGGAATCGGCATTGGTACTCCACGCTGCTACTGCCAATCCGTATGACCCGAACCTCAATGCGGAGAAGGTCTTCGAATCGAGCGGCAGCACAATAACGGCAGTTTGCAGCAATTCTTGGCCAAGTAACCGGCGGTAATTCGGTGCCATCTGCCAGTACCGTTTCTGTTTCTGGCAGCACTGGGATCCCCAAAGAGCGGAGCATCGCATGCTCAGCTGCTTCCATCATCGGGAAAAAAGCAGAAAAATGAACAATCCCAGCAGCATCCGTGTCTCGGAATTCAATTCTGCGTTCGATTGAAAAAGTCATGGCAGCCTGTGGGGACGGCTTCGGTGAGGAGGGGAAAACACGTACTTCGATAGCCGTTGGAATTTTAACGGATTCGCACGACTGCAGTGGGCTAAAAGACATTCATAACATCGAGGGCGTCACGGGGTGCAGAAGCTTCGGACTGAATTACGAGGCAACGGCCGACAGGTTAAGGTTACGGGGCTAGCCGCACATTCCTTACATTATCCCTCGATACTTTTCTAAAATCAGCTGTAGGCATCGAGAATGAACGCCCTGAAGAAGTCAAGTCTCGTGCTGATTTGGCCGCATGCTAACATGCTTAACTCATGCGTATCCCACGCTGAAAAGGCAGGTCCGACCCGTATTTTGGGCCTTCGTATTCGATCGAGGAGGATTGCGAGTGGAAGACGTTTAGGAACCCATGTCTTCTGAAAACCAATGAAAAGACGCTTGGAAACGACTTTTTCTTCGGGGGATCGCCGCAACCTCAACGTTTCAGGCCACCCTAGGTTCAATCCTGTTGACTGGGGCCTTGGCCGCTAAAACCATGCCATTCGCGTGCTTAACATTGTTGCGTGTGCGTTGGAACTTCGCTCGAGGCTATGTGATCCCGAGCGTTTTGTGACGCAGCACGCGTGAATGCTCTAGCCCCTGCCTGAGAATAACACATTCGACAGTGGGCTGAGTTGAGCGGAGCGAACGATTACTCGCCAACAAATGGCAGCAATGCCATGAAGCGAGCCCGTTTGACTGCGGCAGTAACGGCGTGCTGGCTGGCAGCAGTACAACCGCTCTTGCGGCGGCCCACGATTCGGCCTTGGCGATTCACCATTTTCTTCAGTAACTCGACGTCTTTATAGTCGACAAACATCGGTCGAGGCCGCTGGCCATCGACAAAGATAGGATCCTTCTTGCGGGTCCTAGAGCGTACACGGGAGCGTTTTCGGGCACGGCTACGCGTGCTCATTGGTCTTGGAGGCATTTGTGTCTCAAGTAGAGAGGCGAACGGTCTAAACGGCCGACAATCAAAGATTATCGACTCGCCAAAACATCATCATGAGGCCGTCTGCATTACCCGATTATTGAGGTAGCTGGCGACCGAGTGCAGAGTATGTCCCCGCGGAAACTTAGTCGCAAGGGGAAATTGGACCAAGATTTGCCCTTTCGCGAACCAAAAACCTTTGCCATATTTCCCAAATGCTTCGATGAATGGGAGTTTT
>NZGD01000248.1 GCA_002690925.1 Rhodopirellula sp. | reverse complement strand
CATTCTGAAAACAAGCCGTTAGATTTTCAACTCTCCAAAACGACGCCAAACGGTCTTTGGGAGTGCAAAATAGTTGATGGCAAACTGGTTCCCGTGAAGAAAAGAGAAGACAAAAAAACCGCAAATTCGCATCGTGTATGCCAAGAAATTTGGCAGGCTCACGAACAGAACGTGCAGATACTTGATATCCCTGCCATATTTATTAAATGAACCAAAATGTTTTCGATGTCTTTGAGAGCAAAATGCTGGGTAACGAGGCTGGGTATTACCAACAAAAATCTACCCATAGTGACAATAAAATTCAGCGCATCGGAGAGGTGGAGGGAACAGTTAACAGTTTTGCGCCTTGATATTTTGCGCACAAACATTGACAGAGAAAAGGCCGAGCGCATCATGCTCAGATACGCATGTAACATGCCAAACTTCGGCTACGCACAAGGTAACCTTTACGTGCTCAAACCCATTCTGAAAGTTTTCACGAAAGAAAACGACGTTTTCTGGTCGTTTGCGCGCATCATGGACATTTTAAACATATTTGGCCCCATGAATAGAGACGTAAACTTTCGAAAGAGCGGCATACCTGCTTGGGTTACCGACGAATTCACAAAACACGAGCCCGACATGGACATGGAATGGCTTCAAATTGCTGTTCAGCTCAGGTGGCTGTACATTGCATGGGGGCAAACCTGTGATTCTTTGGAAATACAGTGCACACTCATGGACTACGCAATACGCGGTCGTTTGCAGATGTATCAACTAGCAGCGGCTATGCTAAGGCATTTCTATCATCAACTCGACGGCGAGGGCGAAACAATGTTCAAATTCAAAACTGTGTTTGAATTTAAAATTACGACATTAGAACAAGCATCAGTCATAATCGCATCTGCTGCAACTCAATTTCCCGATGTCATCGAACCTGAAAACCGTAGTCGTCGTTGGCGAATACGCCCTGGTTGAACACACTCATCCTGGCGACGTTGGTCATGCCCCAAGCCCCGATGAAACAACGGAATCTGTACAGATTTTCAGCAAACCCAGCATTGAAAACTGCACACTGGATTCGCTCTTTGTTGTCAATGGATGCTCACGCTCAGTCGCATACTGCAACGTTTTCTGCGACATTACCCACGTAAATCTGAATTCGGCAAATGGAGTTGATGCTATTGCTCACACGAAACGTGGCGACAATGCTTCTTTCGCGAGCTATGGAGACTGTTCGTGGATTGATCGTTTTACCATGGCGCACGAAACGAGTGCAAAGGCATTGGAAAGCGGACGTTTCACGCACGGGGCTGTTTTGATGGACTTGCCGCCCAACACAGAGATTAATGACGTTACAACATTCCTTGAATCTTGTAATTTTTCACAAGATTTCAAGTGTGGAGACACAATGACAATGCTTCTGATGCGTGACGACAAGCCGCGGATTGTGCCGTTCAAGCGAAACGGACAATTGTGCTACATGCTCTCGGACCGCTTCACGTACGACTTCACTGCTCGTCTCAACCACTTCATTGCTTCGCCGCTGTTTTCCCCCACGGATTCCGGTTGGGGAGAGCAGTCTTTGACGTCTCAGTTCATGCAGTGCATTTTCGGCAGCTGCCGCGCTGTTGAGCCGGCGCCAGAAATTTTCAACTTTTCCTGTCCTGGGACCATTGCAATGGGAACCAACAACAAGCCCATGACTGTGGCTATGGCGGAAGGAACAGCGTCTTGCGATTTTTCGGTTGGAACAACAACTGGTATTCGTGTCCAGGTGGAGCAGGGCAAGCCTTTCAGTGTGGCTGCTATCGTAAAACTTCCCGAAGAAAGCCAAGACCACGTGTTTGTTCATGAAAGTGGAACAGCTGAGGCATGGCTCGAATGGGCTGTTAAGTGCATTGGCGATCTTATGAGCACCGACAAAGATCGATCACGCCGCACTTGGGCCGAGCTTCGCGAAGGCCCAGCTCAACTCACGCGTCACAAAGCAGCTGGTCACTTCGCTTCCACTGCGAACAAACTTCTTGATATGGCCCTCTTCGCGTATGAGAAAAAGATGTTCGGCACGATATGTCCTCATCTCAAACCAGTTATGGCTCGCAATGCTTCTATGGGAGTTTCTGATTTTCAAACCCACATATGATAACGTGGCTGCAGTTTGTTTCCGAGATCCAGCGTATTCTGCATTTGGGGCCTGGTAAATATTCAGTGAAATGTTTAAAAAATGGCACTATCATCAAAATTAATGTCCCTTCCAATTTTATTCTGAGCTGTGCGAAACTAAGGCTGCTGGACAATTTAGCAACACCAAGTCAGAAAAAAATTACTGGATGCTGTGCCGATTTTTCAAGCAAGCAACTTTTTTTCTTAGTTGGAAATGTAAAAATGCAAACTTTCAAAACCAAACACAGCGACATTGAGTTTTGCGTCGACGAGGCTGTGGATGGAGACTGCGTCGAATATTTATTGGACCTGTCAAACACGCATCCAATTATTCCAATCATTGAAGTTGACGATTTAGATGACAGGATTTCTAGGATGACTTCTAGCGGGCCTCTACTGTACTTCTGCGAAAAAAATAACGTGGAATACAACCTATCATTCGACTTTGAGAGCAACACTGCATTTATTGATGTTCCAAAAAGGCGAAAAAGGCAGAAAATTAGCCATAGCGCACAATGACTTGGTTTTTTGTTGCTCTCTCGTTTATGGCAACATGCACATCGTTTTCGCACATGTTTTGCATTACAGGCATGTTCATCCAGCAACGGTTGCACTTTGAGCATATCCGCACGCTGGAGTTTTTGCACTGATATAATTTCGTTTGAGGGTTTTTTTCCATGCAATGCGAACAAATTCGATGAATATCTGGCATGCTCTTGTACTGGCAATGCACGCAGCAAAACATGTCTCCCGAAAACCTGTCATTAGATATTTCCATCTTGCATGCGCACTTGCAACACAGCGAATACATGGAATTGCTCAAAGACAACACGTTTCCCAACAAATTAAACTGTATGAGTTTGCCTCTAGTGCACATTTGCGCCTGCTGGTATTTCCAGTAACTTTCTGTAGTCGTGGTGGCCGCCGTAATTTTTTCTACTTTTCTCCCGCAATACAAATCTCCAGTGTAATCGTCGTACAAAACTTTGTGGTTACCTTTAGCCCACGCCGTTTTGCATGCGGATGAGTTGTCTACCACAAATCCCCGCAGCTGTTTGCAGCAAATGCACATGTACATCAAGGGCGAAGCGCACGCCCTCCTCAGCGCTTTTTTTTGCATTTTGAAGATGTGGTTTGGCAACGGATACAGGCGAGCCGAAAGATGAGCAAACCAAGCGTGGGCAAACTCGTGAATTTTATACTGCTCCAGCCTGGACATGGACTGGAATATCTTTCTTGCCGCGACGCGCTGTTTGCATTTCCAGCCACCCTCCAAAAATGCATTTTGCACTTCATTCATCAATTCAGAGTGTATGCCCAGGCACTCAGCGGATTTCATGATTGAATCCCTGGGAAGCTGCTTGATCCGGTTGAAAACTTCGAATCTAGCTGGATATGTTGTATATTTTGCCGGACACATGCTTACGTTCCTCATAATGCTCAAAAAATCCACCATAACAAGTTTCCAGCTCGCGCAAGTGTGAGTGCATTTCAAACCTTTTGTTGCGTTTGCAACTGCCACAACAGAACCAAATGGGTCGGCTGTTCCTATTTTTTGGAACACAACTTGCCTTAAGTCATTTGATTGCTGTATAACGTTTTTGCGAAATTGTTGCCACGGGTACACTTCGTCCAAGGTGTCCTGCAGAGCCGGAATCTGCGCTATGGAGTACACAATGTACTCTTTGATCGCGGAAAACATGATTTGCTGGTGACCCTGTTTGATCCATTTTGATAAGTGATGCGCGCTGATAGGATTCCATACAAAATGTTTGTAAAGTATTTTTTGAATGTCGAAGTCGGCTTGTTTTTCTGAGTGCGCGTAATTACCCGACAGAAAGCAGTACAAGATAGCCATCATGCATTTGTACACGGAATGCTCTTTCACGATGTAATTAGACACAATGTCCTGGAAATTGCGTATGCTACATCGCATGGGCCAAGCCTTGCTAAAAACGTGAACGAGTGGGTCAACGTTTCTGAACGGTGTTTTTCCGATGGCAAATGAGCATGTTGTGATTTTGCTGAGGTAGTTTGGCAGACTGGAGTCAGAAACAACCGGAGTTCCGCATCTAAACACGGTCTGAACAACTTCTCGCACATTATCGTTACTCAGTATTGTTTGGTGATTCTCGATGTGGACTGCCACGGGAACAAAGTGCAGCATGTGTGATTTGATGCCCATCATAATCTTCTTCAAGTTAACGTCTTCAGGTGTCAATTGTTGTGGTTTCCAGGGACTTTCGGCAACCACATGTTCGTCAATTTTGATTTTGTCAAACGCAGTTACGTTGATGTCGGGTGGGCAGAGCCTGCAGCCTGTGTACGAAGCCCCGCCCTCCTCGTTAAAAAAGGACCGTGCATGTTGGTCTGTGTTCCTGGGCATCTGAGCCGTGATTGTTTGAAAAATTTGACTCCACCTACGCAATGCTGAGTGTAACCACTTTTTGAGTGCAAAACAACCGGCAATGCCAGCCCACTGTATCCGTTTTGGCTTACAATGCAATCTCGCATGTCGTACTCTCCGTCCACATTGACAAGGTTGTAGAATGAAGAAATGCACGTTTTCTCAGGCGGAGCTTTACCAAGTGCTTGATAGCGATAGTACAGGCGTGCAACCTCGTACCGGCGACACATCAGGCACATGCTTCTGTGGCTACCCGATGCCATGGGCTCTTCGCTTGGCAGTTTATATTCCCTCAAAACAAACCCGCTGCAGTTGGATATTTTCAACCCTTGGCATTGGTCATCGTTCACGCAGTTGCGCTCAGAACCGATGGCCTCACGCAGATATTCTTCTTCGTAGGATCGAGGCACGCACTCAATTTCCTGTTTCACGTCATTTTGCTTGCAGTTCTGCTGATACATTTCAATGAGGTCATCCATGCACTTAAAAGAATACACCTGTCTCGCTGCTCCAACGTATCTGTCGAAATTGCTTGATTCGCCGTCTATTTCATCGATTTCGTCTGCGTCATTTGATTCTGTTTCTGTCAGGTCATCGCTAGCAACGCGTTTACGCTTGTTGGTGGATGTCGACAAGTCTGAATTCATATTTCTACTTAAAATGATAAGTCTAGAAGGCGACGATGCCTAAGTTGCGAATTTTGTTCAAGCGTCATTGATGTTCTACGTGACAGCAAAGACGATTTTGTGTTATTTGCATCGTCATCGCTGTCGCTGTCACTGTCTGCAGCAGCGCTTTTTGGTTTCTTACTGGCAGTTTTGGTGGGAGTTGGCCTCTTGTCTGTTGATCCTTGCAGTGAAGTTGAGTACATGTAAAAAACCAGAACACGACAAAGGTCTCCAATAATATCAACAAGAAAAGCCCATTGCGATTCCGGCATGTAGTCGGTACATCCAAACCGTATGCAAGGCTGGATACTTTTGATTTCAGCAACGTTATCGAGCGCAAAAAGTTGATAGCAATTCACTTTTGTGCTTTCCCTGCACCAGCTTTTTGGATTAAACCAGTATGATTCGGTAGAAGCCGGACCACCAGAACAGGGGTTACCCGAAACAACAGATTGCTTAAACATTGCGGCAACTGAAGCGTCAAATTGCTCAGAATTGGTTGTTCGCAAAAGGCAGTCTTCGCAAGCTTCGGACCATGCAGTAAACATGCCGAGAAGAACTCCGCAGCTGATCATACAACATATCGTGGAAAGAACTCGTTTGTTTTTGTCAGGCTTTGTTTGCACAATTATTACAGTCAACAACGACATAATTACACGAATAACATCCAAAGCAATGGCTGTGGACATTAAATTGTTTTCCACCGTAGAACACACATAATATTCAGAGTCAACTAGTATACCCCAGCACAAAACAGAACCCACTGACACAGCTACCAAAACTGTAACGTAGCTTCGAGTTAATATTGAGTCCACCATTCTATTTGTTTATTTAGTTTAAGTACTTTTTACATCATCAGCAGTTTCACCAACATCTTTCGTCCTGCGCCGCTTCCTGCTTTTTTGAGTGTTGTGTTTGTTTTTTGCATCCGTCGAATTGACAAGCATGACAGTGTCTTCTTCGTCGTTGCTCTGTTTGTTGAGCGCCTGTGGCTTGATTGTTGTTTTTTCAAGAGGTCGCTTCGCTCTCTCAACACCGCACGCGAATTGAATCACATCTGCATTCAGAACATTATGCCGAACAGCACGCAAAACCATCACGTGTTTAGCAGATGCAGTTTTGGCGGACGAAATGCTGCGCAGGCACTCGCAATCATTTTGATCCATGGTAGCAACACCGTCTTGAGCGTTTGTCACGCGGTCAGTGAGATAGCGATGCGTTGTAAATTTGCCGTCCAAAAATGCTTGCAGGCTTTTTGCCAACACATTGTAGCCATCTCTTTGCATAAACTTTGCTCCCGTGCTGTCAGACATTTCCCAACTCTGTACAAGCTCCAGTGGTAGTTTGGAAGCCTTATTGCCAAAAATATGATCCATTAGTTTTGCGTTTGTATCAATTGCTGTTGTCGATTTAAGATGCCTCATCATCTTTGGTTAACCACATTAAATAGGTGATGTCCGCAAAATTGCATTACAATTCGATATCGGATGGCATTTGCCACAGTCAAATGCTCGAGCAGCGTGAGTCACATAACAAAGTAAAAAAACAGTGCATCAACGATGCGCTTTTTTTTAGTGGCACATGTTCATCTAAATTAGTACGAGTTTTAGACGTTGCTTGCGGAAGAGGTGGTGATCTACCAAAACTACAACATTTGACACTGGATTACCACGGAATTGACGTAGCAGACAAAGCATTGGACACCGCACATAACCGGTTTGAAGAGATGAATATTGCAGGATCCTTTCATTCATACAATGGCGATCCCACGCGGTTGGACCTTTCTGAAATTCGAGACTGCGATATTTGTTTACTAAACTTTGCCTTGCACTATTTCACAGACAGCCTCGAACGATGCGACAAATTGTTTAAGACAATGTCAGATAGTTTGCGAAAAGGCGGAATCTTGTGCGGGATATGCCCGGACGCAACTCGAGTCAGATGCAGTCAGTTTGCATCGTGTTTGCGGTGGCCTACTTTTGGCGAATTAGAAGCTAATCCGTGGGGGCATGCATACTTCTACAGCATGCCCCCCTTTGTCAACGCGCAGGAGTACCTGGTGCCAATGGATGAAGTTATTAACGTTGCGTACAAACACGGACTTTATTTGGTCAAGAAAAGGGGGATACAGGAATATGCATTTAGCAAAGGAATCAATGGCCATTTTGCAGATAATGCCATGAATGTGTTTATGTTTCTGAAGGTTTGAAACTTCCGTACTCAATATTAATTTCGGCTGTAAACGGATACGATGCATCGTTATCTACGTGCGAGGCCACATTCGGGCATCCTTGGAAGTGCAGTTCGAGGTCATTGAGGTTGCTGAACGGAATTTGAGATAGAACGCTGCTGTTAAGCTCGTCAATAACGCGGTTAACAACTGAGGAGGCCACCTTCACCCACTTTTCCTCCCTGAGTCTTTCGTTTGGCACAGAAATGCCAAGCTGCTCCCAATTTTTCTCAATTATGTTCAGCACTACGTGGTCTTTGCCAACGTAGTAATATTCCTCACCGGGAAACGGAATAATGTTGTCCCAAAGCGACTTCATGCTCGTAAGATGGCCATATTTCTCCACAAGGCGATCTTCAACAGCAGAAGCTGGGGAGTAGTGCGAAACATTGTTTCTGTTGTACTCTGACGGCAGGAAATTGATCAACGGCGCAAATCCATCTGGCACCGTGTATGCCTCGTTCGGGCTGGATAGCCAGCCGTGCGCATTTTTGACGCCAGACTGCCGATAGTCCGTTCCCTGAGATCCGGCCCGCGAATTAAACAAATTAGCACTGCACATGACGTCAATGGGCACGTTTGAGCCGATGGCATTGGTGCTAATGTTTCGCACGATAACGTTCCCCTGCGGCAGATGCTTGGTAATGTCAGATAGCTGCACAGTTTTGCCGTGCATCAAGTCTTCTTTTGTGAAATTTTCCCGGACCATGAACCTGACAGAGCCATCGCTGGAAGCACCCGTGCTGTTCTTCGTTTTTGTGTCATCAACTAGGTGTTTTGCGGTGGACTCCTGCACTTCGTCTGTCAGGTTTGTTTCGTCCAGCTGATCGTCAAGCGCTGCAATGTTGGTATCATCAAGTTCTGCGTTTTCTCTCACTAGCGACATTAATCAGTGCGTGCACTCGACAAATAAATAGTCGATCGTGTCTATTAAAGTTGAGCACATCAATCTGAAAATGAACGCGTGGTTGCGTTTATTTATTTCCATGTATTACGTGAGCGTGATCTGGATTTCCTTCGCCAAAAAAGATAGCATTGGGGTAGCATATTCGGGCATCATTTTCTTGTGCATTTTTGCAGCTTTCATTTTGAAAAAAAAACCTT
>NZGD01000247.1 GCA_002690925.1 Rhodopirellula sp. | reverse complement strand
GTTCCCTGGGTTTTCAGGCCCTGGGTTTTCAGGCCCTGGGTTTTCAGGCCCTGGGTTTTCAGGCCCTGGGTTTTCAGGCAAGGTACCCTCATGTCCAGACGCTGCTGCCGCGTTGAAGTGACTCGTTGAAACCAACGAAACCAGTAGCAGTGCGGTCAGCTTCACGAGGGCAGCAGCGCGTTTTCTCATAACAGCGACTTACTCAGCAGCTGTTTCGGCTTGGCCTTGTGGCTCGCCAAGCAGTTCCTTCAGCAGGCGATTCAGTTCTTGGCCGCGAGCACTCAGGGAAACCACTTTTCCTTCCTTGTCAACGAGGATCGCAGTTGGAATGCCGGAGACTCCATAGTACTGAACAAGTGGGTTATTCCATCCCTGCTCACCTTCCTTCTTGCTGAACAGGTTGGGCCAATCGAGGTTTTCTTGTGCCACATACTTGTCACAGGCATCCAGCGTGTTGTCGAGATTGATACCGACAATCGCGAAGCCCTGCTCGCCATAAAGTGAAAGTTGCTCTTTCATGTTTGGAACTTCAGCTCGACAGGGGCCACACCAGCTGGCCCAGAAGTCAACAAGCACGGTCTTGCCGCGGTAGGAAGCCCAGTCAAATTCTTCGCCGGTTGTGGTGGTTCCGGTGATCTCCATTTCATTGCCCATCAGACGCATGCGACGTGCAGCTCCGCGGGTATTTTCAGCTCGAGATTTGATCGCTTCGTCTTTGGACGCGAGCATCATTTCAGCAAGTTGATCGTAGAAAGAGGCGGCCAATTCAGCATTGGAGGACAATGAACGTGCCAAAGTATTGCCCAGCGAATAGCTTTCGCGATCGAGGCCCTTGTCTCCGACCATTGTTTTGAACTCGCCGATAATGGCTTTTTGTTCTTTTTCAGTTCCTCTTCCAGCACTGGCAATTTTACTTTTGAATGCTTCCATCTTGCCAAGGCGGGCCAAGTTAGGGTTCGAGCTCGTTTCCAGCTCTTTCATCAAGTTGGTCATCTTGGTCTTCATCGCAGGATTCATCCGACTCAAGAATGTAAGTGCGGCGATTTCCTCGCGGATAGCAGCGAGCTGCATGGCCTCAGGGACATCTTTTAGTTGTCGGATTGCTTCGGCACCTGCGACAGCGGCAGTGGCTGCTTTGGTGACCGATTCCATTGTTCGACCCCGCTTTTGCTTAACGGAGGCGATGAACTTCATCAGCTCCTCTGCAGTGGCACCCTCAGGAACTGCAAATGGATCATTCGCCTGCTCTGCTTGCTCAGGGGCTTGGGCATTTGCGGGAGCCTGTGCCATTGCCTGCGGCGTGAGAAGTACGAAACCGATCAATACCATGAGATTGACGCGAATCAAGTTGGGGCGCCGTTTGGGCTGGAATGCCATTTTGTTTTCTTTGGGCAGGAAGTTAGGTGGGGTCCGGCAGGAACGACATCCCGCTCGCGTACGACCGAAATTGAAGTTTAGCGGCCATTGCTGTGGGATACAAACCACCCGATCCAATAGCCGGGTTTTTTTAAGTGGAATTCCTGCTCATTTGCCCCATGTGCCGCAGGCCGAAAAGGAAGCGTTTGGCTTGGGTGGCACAGACCCCGAGCAACTGGGGTGGCACAGACCCCGAGCAACTTGTCGTGGCCTAGGAGTCGTCAAAGGGCAGTAGAACATGATAGGAATAGCCACGCTTGGTTGGAGGCAATCCCGGTACTGCCCGTACCTCTTCAAAGTACCGTGAAATTCGGGCTCTGGTTCAGGGCTTGAAGACTGGGCGGCGCAAGGAATTTTTCTCAAACATAGGGCAGTCCGGTCACTATTCGGTAGAAGGCACGCTGGCGCAACCGTCTCGCGGGGCAATGCATGACGTCAGCCAATTCTGTGGACCTCGGTAACTCAGCTTCCGGGGCTTTGCCTCGGTAACGCCTAGAATCGGGCGTACATCTCTTATTTCAGATTGCTGGAACCACCGAGTCCGGACTTGCTGATCAGGAATTGTTGAACACAGATGATTTTTGCCGGCTGTGTAGGTCGCTCGGCTCAGGAACGACAGGTTGGGATATCTGAGTTGTCAACCGATCCCGCGCATTTTCAAACCCGGAAACATGTCAACGACAGCGATCGTGGTGACTGGCAAAAGGTGCTCTGGTATTGTTCGCCCAATTTTTTCGCTGGGTGACTTTCTTGTCTTGTATTGAATCCACGTCCGAGCGTCTCTGTTATTTTCGATAGTGAGTGGAGCCGGAACGCGATGATTGACAAACGGTCGATCATGCATTCCAGAGTCTCCGTGTCTCCTACGCTCTCAGTGCCCTTCGTGATCAGATCGTTCCGGCTGCAGTTCAGCTTGTTGATTTCGCGTTGGCACTGCTTCGTTCCGCAAACGTGGCATCGGGACTTCAGCAGGCATCCTCTCAATGTCACCGTTGGTAATTGCACCCTAGTCACGCGTAGAACAGCTAGTCGATTACACAGGCATGCCTTGCAAGTGAATTTCTAATCCCCCGTCATAACGCAGTTCCAATGGGAACCGCGTAAGTTCTTTGTCAGGAGGGATGAGTGCAAAGGCACGCTGTGCTTAGACTTCTTTTTCGTCAATCCAATTCATCATACGACGCAATCCCAATCCGATTTGTTCGACGCCATGTTGGCGTTCCCGTCGTCGTGTCGCCTTAAAGAACGGAGCCCCAGCCCGATTCTCAGAAATCCATTTGCGGGCAAACTCACCGCATTGAATTTCGTTGAGGATCCGTTTCATTTCAGCTTTCGTCTCATCGGTGATGATTCGTGGGCCACTCACATAGTCACCGTACTCGGCTGTATTGCTGATGCTGTAACGCATGTAGCTCAGCCCACCTTCGTAAAGCAGGTCAACGATTAGCTTCAATTCGTGCATGCATTCAAAGTAAGCCATTTCTGGCTGGTAACCAGCTTCGACGAGCGTCTCGAATCCGGCTTTAACCAATTCGCTAACACCACCACAGAGGACGACTTGCTCACCGAATAGATCGGTTTCCGTTTCCTCCGCAAAGCTTGTTTCGATCACTCCTCCACGCGTTCCGCCAATGCCCTTGGCATAGGCAAGGCCAATTTGCTTGGTTGATTCAGCAGCACCGTCACCCAGTGCGATCAAGCAGGGGACTCCACCGCCCTTTTCGTACTCGCTTCGTACAAGGTGCCCGGGGCCTTTCGGTGCGACCAGCAACGTGTCAATCCCAGCTGGTGCTTCGATTTGCCCGAAATGAATGTTGAAGCCATGCGAGCACATCAGAACATTTCCGGGCGATAGATTGTCTCTGATTTCGCTTCGGAAAATATCGCCCTGCACTTCATCCGGAAGCAGGATATTGATGACGTCAGCAGCTTTTGTTGCATCCGCCAAAGACATGGGTTCGAAGCCGTGTGAGACAGCCAAGTCATAGTTTGCTGATCCAGCTCGCTGACCAATCACAACATTGCAACCGCTGTCACGGAGATTCTGTGCTTGAGCGTGACCTTGGGAGCCATAGCCAAGAATGGCTACTGTTTTACCTTTTAAGTGGGAAAGGTCGGCATCGTTTTCGTAGTAGATGGTAGCAGGCATTTTGTTCTGTACTTTCAAAAAGGAGGGGCTTATTTCTGTGACGCAACCTGTCTCATCTCATGCCAGACGCTCTGGCAGTTCGGGTTGGTTGCCGGTCTACGATCGCTCGTGACCGTGAATCAATATTTCAGCGATTTCACTGTTCGAGGAAACGAACCTCGATTGATTTCCTTTCGGGCGATCAAAGCAGTGCAGACTGCGATGACCTTCTTCCGGGTCAGGAAGCAGCCCGGTTGTCAGACCGGATGCAAGCTTGCTGATCGCTTGCGCTGCGGACCATCGCAATACGCCCCGTACGGACCAGTTCACTGATTCCATACGGACGCATTCGTTCGATGAAGGCCTGCACCTTATTTTCACGGCCGCTGATCTCAACCATGATTTCTTCCGGACCTACATCCACGATCTTGCCGCGGAAAATATCCACCAATTCTCGTATTTCACTCCGCGTGTTACCCGCAGGTGCCTTGACCTTCATGAGCAGAAGATCACGTTCCACGTAATCCTGACTGCTGACGTCAACAACCTGTACAACGGTAACGATCTTTTCCAATTGCTTGCCAACTTGTTCCAGAACTGAGTCGTCTCCGACAACGACAAACGTCATGCGTGACAAGTGAGCGTCTTCAGTTTCACCGACTGCCAAGGAGTCGATGTTGTAGCCACGTGAGGCGAGCATGCCAGAAATGTGGGCAAGTACCCCGGGCACGTTCTGCACAAGTGCTGAGAGAACGTGTCGCTGGACGGTGTTGGGCATCGAAAAAGCCGAGATTTTGTAATGGGTTGGTTGGAATATAGGGTTGGCAAGCCAACCCCGAGGGAGCATCATAATTTTGGGGCTTAAATCCAGCAAGGGTAGCGATTTGCGACCACTTGATGCCCTGCTGTAAAATCCAGATGCCGACGGCTGGTTTACGACCTCCGCGTTTGTCGTCAACGGGCGGTAAGGACAACTCACCTGATGGTCCAAGCATGCCTGATTCACCCTGTTGAATATGCCTTTGGTGCGGATTGTGCGGTCTGAACTGGACACAGGTGACACAAAACAGCGATGCTCACGGTTTAGGGGTGATGGACAAGGACACAGAAATCACCCTCAGTGTTCGCGCTTAACTGAGCAAAGAGCGTGACATTCGAATCATCAATGCACCGGCTCTGTACCCCAACTGGAAGGTTGCTGGCTCGGGTTTACCCCCAATCTGATTGCCACAGTCTTTGCTCTAACAAGAAAATCTTGCATGGCCTTTCGAATTGAACTACCGGCTTATCGCGGACCGCTCGATCTACTGCTTTATCTCGTGCGCCGTCACGAAGTCAGCATTACTGAAATGTCCCTGGCTTCTCTAGTTAATCAGTATTTGGAGTACATCGATATTCTGAAAGACTTGGATTTGGGAGATGTTGGCGAGTTCATTGATTTGGCAAGCACCTTGGTCGAGCTCAAGAGTCAGGCCGTATTACCAAAGATTGTGGAAGATAATGCGGAAGAAGAAATTACCGACCCTCAGACTGAGTTGGTAGAGCGGTTGTTGCAGTACAAGGAAATTCGCGACGCTGCGGCGATTCTCGACGAGATGGGTTCCAAGTGGCAGCAACGCTACGAGCGGATGTCGGACGATCTGCCCACGCGACGGGTGGATCCGGGTGACCAACCGCTGGTTGATTTGGAAATTTGGGACTTGGTCAGTGCATTTGGAAGAATCATGCGTGAGGCGGGGGGGCCACCTCAGACGGAGGTAATCTACGATGACACCCCGATTCATGTGTACATGCAACAGATTCACCACCGGCTACATGATTCTGACCGTTTGCCTTTGATGGATTTCGTGGAGGGAGGAATTCACAAGTCCTCTCTGATTGGCTGGTTTTTGGCAACACTCGAATTGACGCGGCATCACGGGGCCGCAGTCGAGCAGGATGTGCATGGGGATATCTTTGTCGTTCGCACAGATGACTACTCCAGCAATCTTGATGTCAATGAAGTCGACAACTACGGCGCGGAAGAGTTCGAAGCTTCCAATATGCCCGGAAGGCCTCGCTGAGTGAAATGCTCGGCAGACCTCACTGAGTGAATTCGTCAGACTTTCTCTTGCATTTGGTCTTTTTTGTTCCGTCGTTTTTATTTTGGCGACGATCTGCGACTTTCCGTTGATCAGAATAAATGGGGCTGGCAATCTTCCGCACGTTTCCTTGGCGGGGTTCTTTCAGTAACATTCCGGAAAACGAATCATTCTTTTGTGACTGTAATTGATCCATGGTTGAAAACGTTCCTTGTCTGAAGCACCAGCACGATGGTCTTACCATCGAGGGCTACTCTCGCGCTGCGGTGCAGACGTGTTGGAGGGTCAATGAGTTGAAATTGTTGTTCGATGTTGGTGTGCAGCCTTGGGACTTTATGGGCACGCCGACCCTGTTTATTTCGCATGCCCATCTTGATCACATTGCTGCACTGCCTGCGTACGTTTCCAGGCGGCGGATGATGAAAATGGATCCGCCGGTTATTTACTTGCCTGATTCGGCCGTCGACACAGCATGGGACATGCTCCAGAATTTCAAGAGACTCGACCGAGGTTCAATGCCATGCGAATTGGTCGGCTTGTTGCCGGGTGATGAAACCGATATCAGTCGTGAGTTTGTTGTGACAGCTTTGCCGACGCGACATACCATCGATTCTGTCGGTTTCGTGGTTCACCATCGACGGCACAAACTCAAATCCGAATTCCGGGATTTGAGTGGCCCTGAAATCCGAGATTTGAAGAACTCAGGAACCGAGGTGACCACTGAGACACGCGTCCCGGTTGTTGCCTATACCGGTGATACCAATCCACGAGGCCTAGATGAGAATCCGGTGTTTTTCGATGCCAAGATCCTCATTAGTGAAATGACTTTCGTGGCGCCAGAGCATCGTAAGGAGAAAATCCATAAACATGGTCATATGCATATCGATGACTATCGTCAGCGAGCGGAAAGATTCAACAATGAACTCATTATTGCTGCCCATCTCAGCACGCGTTACAACCTTGCTCAGGTGAAACGGTTCGTTCAAAAAGCTTTGCCGGATGGTTTGGACGGCCGCCTGAAACTCTGGTTATGATGCACTGGGCCATGGAAGCTTACCCCTTGCCCAGAGCAGCCTACATTCACGTGCCGTTTTGCCGTCATCGGTGTGGTTACTGCAACTTCAGTGTCGTGGCTGATCGAGATGACTTGATCGAACGCTACCTCAAAGCGATTGACCTCGAATTATGTCGACTGGATACTCCAACGATCGACACTCTGTTCGTTGGTGGCGGAACGCCCACCCATTTTGATGCTGAGCATTTGCAGAGTTTCCTGAAAATTGTGCGGGAGCGTTTTCATTTGTCAGGTTGTTGCGAATGGTCAATGGAAGCCAATCCGGAAGATATTACTCGCGATAAAGTGGCGATGCTCCATGATCATGGAGTGAATCGCATCAGCCTTGGTGTTCAGTCGTTTAACATTGACAAGCTGAGGGTGCTCGAGCGAGGGCATTCCCCGGAAACTGCGGTGAACGCAGTTCGGGCAGTTGCCGAAATGATCGACAATGTTTCGATCGACCTGATCTTTGCCGCACCTGGCGAAACCCTTGCGGATTGGCAGAGCGATTTGGCCGTTGTCAGTGGTCTGCCGGTAACACATGTTTCGACGTATGCGTTGACGTTCGAAAAAGGCACATCGTTTTGGTCCAGAAGAGCTCAAGGTGATTTGTCAGCCGCCAGTGAAAGCTGCGAAGTCGACATGTATCAGGCTGCTCGGCAGGAGTTGTCTGTTGCTGGATTTCATCATTATGAAATTTCAAGTTTTGCATGCGAAGGTTCACAATGTCAGCACAATTTGGGTTATTGGAAAGGGCTTGGCTGGTATGCAGCTGGACCGGGAGCAGCCCGATTTGTTGAGGGGCGTAGGGAAGTGAATCACAGGAGCACGACGACTTATCTGAGACGCATGGAGTCCGGGGATAGCCCGACGGCAGAACGGGAGGCGATCACCCGTGAACAGTATGCCAGAGAAAGAGCGGCGTTTGGTATACGGATGATTGATGGGGTTGATCTTGAAGTGCTGGAATCTGAGACTGGCGTTCCGTTGGCAGAACTCTGTGGTGATGTGATCAATCAATCAATCAGCGAAGGCCTCTTGGTGAAGCCCTTGCCAAACTGGATTAGGCTGTCTGATCGGGGGGTCCTATTTGCGGATACGATCGCGTCCCGGCTATTGGGGTAGTCGTTTCAGTCACTTTTCGACGCTCACGTAAGTCTTCCCGTGATGCCTCAGAGAAAAGCTAGAATGAGACGTGCTGAACGTGTTGATTTCCGTCGTTATCGCGAGTTCCATTCCCACCAAACAGACGAACAAAATCGAAGACCAGCAGGTCTTGTTGGTGCTAGATTACCGAGGGAGTGTGACTTGCGCCGTTGCGTGACCTTAGCTTTTTACGCCGGCGCCTGCGAAGGACACCGATGCTGACGACACTCCAGATCGCAAGTGAGTTTGGTTCAGGAACAGTGGCATTTGAAGCCGAGGAATCTCCGGAGATACCAGAGCTTGCAACTCGGAAACCCATACCGTATGACCCGCTGGTCGGACTGACCTCAAAAGCGGAAGACGATCCAAGATGCGTGGCGGAACTCGAGTACCATTTCCCGCCCCGATAGATTCGTGCAAGATCGCCCGAGCTGTTTGTTCGGTCACTGCTTGTTTCGTTCCATTCCATCGCGTTCCCGCCCAAGCCCATGACCCCGTAGGCGCTCAAGCCGCCAGCTTCAGTGACATTTGCCGGTCCGCTCGTTAAGCTTTGATCATAAACGGCAGTATTCGCACCCGTACCCCCACTTACTGCTGTGGGGATCGTCCCACTCAACGTCGGATAATCGTAATAAGAAGAAGTGTTAGGATCGTAGTAAGCAGCTTTGTACCACTCGTCGACGCTTGGCAACCAGTATTTTGCGTTCTTGTGACGGAAGAGGTTCTCTCCACCTACTTGCCAAGCTTCATTTGAATCCCAAACAGACAGGTTATCGTCGATGCCGTCCGTGTCGAAGCGGTAAGCCGCTTGGTATCCTTCACTGGTATTCAGCCAGTTCACAAATCGGGCCGCTTCATTCCAGTCGATCCGAGTACTGGGCTTGTCCGGATCTCGATTATCGAGCGTGATCGTTAGATCTTGCGAACCGTTAAACTTATTGACCATATCCCAGCTTGTTTCGTGTTTCGCGATCCGGTAGCCGTAATCAACTTTGCCAACGCCCCTTGGGATGCCTGTGTTGTCGTCAAGATTTCCGACGTTTCCGATGTCTACGAATTCAATATCGAACTCGTTGGCACCGCTGCCGAAGGTGATAATGGCAGCCGTGGCCGGACATGTAAGCCGGCTCAAACTAAGAAACAAAATCAAGATCACGACGAAAAACGGGTGATACATGATGAAATGACCCATGTGAGAGGAAGGCAGGCAATGCGA
This sequence comes from Rhodopirellula sp., assembly GCA_002690925.1. Lineage (GTDB taxonomy): Bacteria > Planctomycetota > Planctomycetia > Pirellulales > Pirellulaceae > Rubripirellula. Next base: position 20,449 of record NZGD01000247.1, on the reverse strand, counting down.
TCAAACGCGACCTGAACAGTAATATAGCCTATTTAGGGGGTTTGGGTAGTTCAAGCGACATGATCGTTTTTTTTCGAATAATCGTTAAAAAACGCTGATACAGCCAGCTTTCGCATCAGACAGGGTTGTGTGAAGGGTTGGCTGGATAAGGTCATCGAAACGGACTAGCCAACCAGGTATTTCAGGTTGTTCCAAAGGAGCGAAAGGTGGGCGAAGCTCATTGTGAATGAAAATTTTGTAGTTTTTTACGCTCTGATAGGGGGGATTGCCGAGCGGGATTCATGGTTTTTGGTGTGCTGTAAAGCATGCCGTCGCGAGCCGCGGACAATGTGCTTTTTGGGCAAGGTTAGGGCTCGGTTATTTCGCCGCTTGAGCTTGCAAGGACCGATCGCTTTTGGGGGAGCCGAAATCAAGCAGTCTCTCTCGTGGGTTGTTTATTGTTCGGAAAATACGAGAGGCCAAACCTGAATGTGCACAGGAAAACAAAGCAGTTGACACATTGGAGATGGGCTTGTGACGAATCAGGATTCATCTTCTTCGATGGCTCATTTCGCGGTTCTTAGACGAACTTACCTCCTGTACCTTTCAGCAGAGCGTCTTGGAATGGACAGTATGAGCGTGAGGTCTTGCAATGCAGCCTTGCTGGCAAAAAGCTGACGTGATGCAAACATTCAGTCAGCGTGCGTAACCACCTCTCTGAAGCTATCAGTATTCGTATCAAATCTTTCGTATCAAATCTTCTGAAGAGGGCATTTTTCGTTGCGTCTGATCATTGAGCTAGCTGACTAAAGCGTTACGCTACGTCCGCATTAGTCGGTGCCAAGCATCGGTTTTCTTGCGGATCGCTCTGGAATTCAAACAGCATTGGCCGTCGTCCCGGTTGCTTGGCCCACTTCTAGGCATCTTGCCAAACCGCACCCACGACTTTCTTTGAATGCCATCGATGCATGGCAGTTTCGGTGCAGCGTGCCTCCTCTGCTGGAGGAATGCCGCATCGTCTCTTTTTTTTGGGGGGGGAATTCTCGTGAAGGGAAGTGCGGGTGCGTCCGAGGGTTCGGTTGATCACAACAGCGAATTAGGCAACGGAACCTCGCTCGTGGGCTAGCTGTAAAAGCAAATGGACCCGCCATTTCAGAGTGAGTGGAAGTTTGCCGAACATTGTTCAAGTCAATTCGACCGCGAATTAGGCTTTAGGAAACGAGCACGCACATTGGATATCAACCGCGAATCGAACCTGCTTTACTCGAGTGTTTCCGGCAGCACATCAGGTTCTGAAGTCAGAACAACACGGAATCCATACAGGTTGCGGATTTTCGTCGGGGGAAACCTCCCCCGATGCGTTGGACTGCAAAGCCCCGCGTAGGCATTCCAGCCACCGCCACGGGTCACGCGATATTCACCAGATTCTGGCCCGGTGGGGTCTGTTATAGGACCATTTGGGAAGGCACCATAATGATCTTGCACCCACTCCCAAACGTTACCGTACATGTCATACAGCCCAAAGTCGTTTGCCTTTTTCATGCCCACAGGATGAGTTTTGTCATCTGCGTTCCCTTCGTACCACGCTTGATCAGCTAACCCTGGAGGTGTTTCCCCCAGGATGAGGGCATTTCCCGCTCGACAGCAATATTCCCACTCAGCCTCCGTAGGCAAACGATAAACGTTGCCGGCTGCTTGCTCTTCTGGCAACGCCGAGAGTTTAAGACAGAACAGAAATGCATCATTCCAAGTAACACCATCAACAGGATGATCCAGCCCACTGAAGGAACTTGGATTTTCACCCATCAATTGTTGGTATTGCGCTTGTGTTACCTCATGCACCCCCATTTTGAAAGGCTGCGTCAAGGTCACTTGATGTGCTCCCACCCCCCTCCCCATAGTGAATGTTCCCGCGGGAATGGCTTTGAATTTCATACCCATGGATTCGGCGGATCGCGGTGAAATCACCGGCGCAGTGCTGCCAGAGATAACCGCACCTGACTCGGCCACTGGAACCGGAGAGTCTATTTTCAATGCATCGTTTTCATTGGGTTCCGTTTTGTTGTTGTCGTGGCGACTGTCTACGTTCATCAGATTGGTACTACCCTCACTGCCATTGGACAGAGTCGGTAATTCTCTCTTTACTTGCGAAGAGACAGCATTTTGTCTTTCTGTCTTAGCGGGTGCCACGCTTGCCAAGCTTCCATTTCCAGTCGGCGACTCTGACTCTTGCATCCCGGTATAAATTGCGGATACCACTGCACAAAGAAACAGAATAAGACAGCAGGCCGCACCAACACCCCGTTGTCGGTAGCGTGTGGGTTGTACTTGAACCTGAATCTTCGGAACCGGTCGACCTGCAAGGTAATGATCAATATCTTCCTTCAACGTTTGAATGTTTGAGTAACGGTCACCAATCTGCTTCGCGAGCATCCGTGATAGTATGAAATCAAGTTCACTGGTCAATTCATTCTTGAGAGCAGTTACTGTTGTGCCATGATTTCTGGCGACACGTTCCGGGTCTGACAAGCCAGCAAATGTAACGCTCACTGGTTTTGGCACCACTTCGCGAATGCCCTTTAGCATGTTCTCCAGCGTGCATGGCGTTTTGAACGTTGAGGCGAGTGGAATCTCATCGATGAGTAGTTCGTGCAGTATGACTCCAAGTGAGAAAATATCAGAACTGAAATTCACCAGACGATTATTACCGGTCGCTTGTTCGGGACTCATATACTGGAGCGTACCCATGATCTGCGATTCACGTGTGATTCCGGAATCATTTTCAACAGCGTCAAAGGTTTTTGCGATTCCAAAATCAATGATTTTAGGTACAGGGCCCTGCACGGCCGCGGTAACAAGCACGTTCGCCGGTTTCAGATCACGATGGATTACGCCACTGTGGTGTGCGTACTCCATCCCGTCACAAATCGCCTTAAAGAGTTTCAGTCGGTCCGTTATGCCGAGTTGGTTTTCGTTGCAAAACGATATGAGAGGCAAGCCATTCACCCACTCCATCACCACGTAAGGATTCCCAGAAGCTGTCGCCCCCGCAGTGTAAATCGTGGCGATATTGACGTGGTTTAGTTTCGCAAGTATCCGCTGCTCTGCTTTGAACCTCCTGAAACTGTCAGATCCAAGCTGATTCGTGCGCTGAACCTTAATTGCTACAGTTCGTGGAAATGGTTCAGACTGTTCTGCCAAGTAAACAACGGCCATCCCTCCTTGGCCAATTTCTTCTTGAATCGTGTAGTTTTCGACGGTAGGCCAGACGGGCTCGTTTGAATACACCTCCGCTTGCTCGTCAACGAAATCAGCGAGATTATCAAACCCAGTCCAGTGGCTATCATCCACTACCAGCAATTTCACCACGCGGGATCGCAAGTCGGTATCTTCACCGCATGCCTGCTCGAGATAGGTTGCCCGCTCCGCAGGATCGCTTATCAGCAACGCCTTACGGAAAATCGTTTCCTCATCTGTGCGACCGTTCACATCTAAATCAGCTCAATAACGTGATACTTTCTCACTGAAGTCGTTGCAGCGTATCAACCTCAATTCTATCGCCACCGAAATCAGTATAACCCCAAAACTCTCGTCATAAATCAGTGGTCGGGAGTCAAATCCAATTCCGAAAATAAGCAGTCGACCAACTGAACAGAAAGATACAAGCAACGACTGCTCATAACGATCTGGTGAGGCGGTTTTCATGGCGTTATTACGTCATAACGGACGGTATGCATTCCTTGAGCATCGCCAGAAATCAAAATAATGTTCGGCAAGTTGTGATCTGGTTGGGCGTGGCAGATAGGCGTGGCAGATAAGGGAACCGTGCGGTCCCGGTGATGAAAATTGCATGTGAACAACGAACAAGGTTGCCTGCCACATTCAGGTGCTTAGGGGCTTGTGACGAAGCGAGGTGAAATCGCGGATGAAATGGGACAGTCGTATCTCCGCGTTGGGAGTTTCACGACCTCGCTTGCTAAGTATGCAAGTTTTAACGATTGCATAGAAACATTCAACTTTTCGGTTTGCGTCGTCGATAACGGTTGTGTTCAAACGCGATCAATCACGGGGGATTAATGATCATGTCATTGGCATATCGAATGGGATTCGCATCACTTTTTGTGGCCCTAATGAGCTTTACCGGCTGCTGTACGCGGCCCATGATTTGTCCCAACGGAGTCGGTGGACCTTTAGCATTCAATAGCACGTGTGCGGGGTGCGACAAGTGCGATGGGTGCGGTGAGTTGTATGTAGATCCTTGGATCAACCATCCAGCAGAGCGTTGCGATCCCTGCGACGGCTGTGGCAACTACAACGGACAATCCTGTGGAAAATGCCGGTCTGTATTTGGCGGGTTTCCAAGTTTGTGGGGTTACCGAGCCACTCCTATGGGGTGCGACGGCTGTGGTGATGTCGGATGCGATGGCGGCAGCCATGCTGGACACGCTGGCTGTGATTCATGCGACGGCGGTTGTGCGGGATGCCATGGAGAAATGTTCAACGTCCAGCCAATGGAAGTTCCACAGACAGATAGTCAGGTGATGCGAATCGTGGAACCTACTCCGGCGGGAAAAGTAATCGTGGCGCAGCCTTCGGACTCGCGTTATCAGCCACATCGATCCCGCGAGATATTCCATGACCGTCAAAATATTGCTAGCGGTGATGAAGATTCGATTGAGTTTTGAGCGATGTGTGCAATGGTTGATCCTTTGTGTCGCCTGACGTCCGTTGATCAACCACCACCTGCGCTTCTGTGATTCAATTTCGAATTGCGTTTACATCCGAACATGTATCATTGCGGGTCAGGGGATATCTCAAATTGTTTCTTCCGATTGCAAACGTTTGAGAAATTTCGGAACCTCGATAGAAGCTAAGCCACGAATCGTTTCGGTGAACACTTCTGACTGGGGTGTAGCATCCAGATTGATTTCAACACGCCGGCAGTTCTTTGGTGTTTGCTGAACGATGCCTGCCGCGGGATAGACAACCGCTGACGTTCCTATCGCCAAAAACAGGTCAGCGTTCTGGGCTGCCCGTCGAATCTTGTCCATTCCATAAGGCATCTCGCCAAACCAGACCACATTCGGTCTCAAGCGGCCGCGGCGTGATGGCGTTTCTGGGTCCGGTGTATGTGGGGTAAGATCCAAGTGCCAAGGGATCACTTTGTCTGTTTCGGTGCATTTGGCTTCCATGAGTTGACCGTGCATGGGCAGAATGTTTTGACTGCCAGCAACGAAGTGCAAGTTGTCGACATTTTGTGTGATCAGCAGAAATTCATCATCGTGAGTTGCTTCATAGTCTGCTAGCGCAGTATGTGCAGCATTGGGAAGGATGTGGTCTTGAAGTAGATGCCGCCGACGTGCATTGTAAAATTGGTGAACCAGTTCGGGATTTTTCTGGAACGCTGTGGGGGTCGCGATTTCCTCTACTCGGTGACCTTCCCACAGTCCCTCGGCGCCGCGGAAAGTTGGAATGCCCGATTCTGCCGAGATGCCTGCGCCTGTAAGCACTACTACTTTCATGGGAAGGCTGGTCCTCGAACAAATGATGTGGTGAACAAACGGGTATGCGATCATTGATTCTTTGCAGTGCAAAGCTTTCCGTGCTGAATCGCTGTCAGGATGTTATCTGATTTCGATGGCACTAAATTTCCTCGCAAAAATATTTAAGAAAGTTTTGACCCACGCAATTTCCTTCATTAGGATCTTCCCCGCAGCGCCTGCTGTCTCTTGGGAAACCTCAATTAAATTTCACGGAAGGAACGGTGCTATGCCAGAGCCAGTTGGAAGTGTGCCGGAGGCTGATCCGCTTTTTGTTGATTTGAACGTAGCCCGTGGCGAAATTCACGGGTATGCACTTTGGAAGTTCGGCGAAGAGGGATGGCAGCTGGCCAAGGATTGTTCGCGCGCGGGGGCTGTGCCCGGTTCGCCGCCGTCCGCCCCAGGCTTTTTCTCCGGTCAGATCAGAGCGACAGCGAGTGTGCCTGAGTAGAGTCGAATTGATTTCAATCTTGGAGCGGTGAGTTTCAACCCTCATGCAAACTTTTCGAACGTATGGATTCTGAACAATTTCTGATGATTGAGGCCTCCAGATTTAGGGCTGACGCACTCATTCTGATTTGAAATGCTAAGCTCGGTTGACGACCAGCCATTCGTTTGGTTTCGTGTCGGGGAGTTCTATCGAACCACCCGATTCACGCTGTGCGATAAGGCTGTTAAATAGGACCCCGATTCAAGGCGGTAGGCGTTTTGGTTTTTGGGGTCAGCTAGGGGACATTGCAGGGCTTTTTAATAACGCGAAATTTTTCTGCTGAATTCAAAGGTGTCCATGCACACAATCTGTTCGAAGTCGGTAATTCGGTCGCGGCGTTGGTAGGTTTGAAAAGGTCTGCTGCCATTCTTTTTGTTGAGTAGTTGGCCAAATGCCTAGGGGTGTCGTTCCGCGAGGTAGAACATCAGGTCCCATGCGACGGCGTAGGGCTCACTGATTTGCTTCTTATTCTTGATCATCGTGTCGTTACCGACCAATATCATGGTGGTCTTTACAAAACGGCCTGAATCAGTTGCAAAGACGTTTTGACGCAGATACTGAAGACTATCCTGATTGACGCGTACCTCGAGTTGTGTGGCTCATCTTGGCTCTGGCATTGCGGCCGGCTCAAACAGCTGGCCGCTGCCCTCGTTGATCCAGGTGTGGTGTATCGTTGATCCGGCTATGTGTTCCGGAATTGAAGGCTGATTGGTGTGCGGCTTCGTGCCTGACTGTCATCATGACTGTGCCGGTTCGAGTACCACCATGTACCATGACGCGGTTGATGGTGACTGAATACAGGCATGCAACACGCCCTACATCGATATGCAGTCGATCAAACTCATTTCGAATGCCGGATTCGTCAGGAAAGACAACAGCGACCATGGGGAAAATGCCACAGCGGATTTTGACGCCACCTTTGCTCACATAGCTGATAAAAGAGCGATGGGATTGCTCAAACAGTTTTGGCCACCGTTCGTCTTGTCCGCGGGGTTGGACTACCAAGAAGCTCTTTGTTGAGAAAATATCATATTCAGGCCCAAATTCGCTTTGCAGTTGATGACGCAGCTCGCTAGCCGGAGCCGCTGCGAATTTTTCAGTTTTGATCCGCTGCCAATTTGACTCTGGGGGCCTCGGGGCGAGTGAGTGGAGCCAGCCATCACGGCCCAAGATGATGAGCTTATCGGCAAGCTCGATCAGTAAAGTACCCTTTGCTGTTTTCCGAAAGGCGGAAAAGTCAATCACATTGCTGCTTTGGGCAACGCAAAATCGGTTGGAACAAGTGATCAGAAGCACAACCGTTACGATCTGTTAGATCTGGGATCGGTTTAACAGCATGGAAATGTATTTTGGAAAATTGACTTTGGTTCTGCGGACACTTCAAGCCTAGGTTAAAATTCAGCGTCACCGGGTTAGGTTCCGGGTTATACATCGCTCCCTCGCTTTCCGGGTATTCCTCCATGCGTGTTGTTTGGTTCCGAAGGACCGTAATGGCCGTCCAATCGCGATTTCAACGCCGTTCCTCAAGAACAAGCTTTCCGCTGGGGCGGTTCATTGTCGCTCTGTTATTCCTGGCGACCGTGCCTCGGCTTTTTGTTTGTGAGGCATTTGTATCTCAGGGGCATGCGCAGGAAGTAGTTGAGGATGTAAAGCAGAGCAAAGCTGATCGCGATGAGTCATCAGATGGAAAGAAAGCTGACACGGAAACTGCCCGCCGAGCGTTTAGGGCGGATGTACTCGAGTGGGTTGATGAACTTGATTCCCCCACCCTGCGAGTTCGTAAGGAAGCGGAGCGATCTTTACTCGCGGCCGGTCCTGACGCGTTGAAGTACTTGCCCCGAGAAGATGCTGTGGTTTCGATCGAAAAGTCGGAACGACTCGGTCGAGTTCGTGAAGCTTTGAAGGCTGCTCGCGCTAAGGCAGGCGTGGATACTAAGTCAACGCGCGTTCGACTTGATAAGGTAACTAACCTCGGTGATGCATTGGCTGCTATCAGCCTTGCTAGCGGAATTGAGTTTGACCACGATTCTGATGCATCAATGCCAGTGAATCCGGTTATGGCACCTCTTGCTTTCTGGCATGCGGTTGACATCGTTTTGGACCAGGTGAATCTTGATGTCAATTTTTATGGTGGCGATGGTGAGACATTGAGACTGGACCCGCGTTCGGGCAAGCGACCCTCGCGTGTCGATTCTGCGGCGTATGTCGGTGTCTATCGGCTCGAGCCAACTTCGGTAGCATCTCGCCGTAACATCAGGCAGTCTGAACTCAATAGTTTGAATGTTGTTGTGGAGGTAAGCTGGGAGCCGCGTTTGACTCCCATTGGTTTGACCATACCTGTCGCACAGTTATCTGGAAAGCTGAATGATGGCGCTTCTTTGAAACCACAGGAGTCGGGCGGGAATATTCCTGTCACCACCAATGCTGCCATTGCTTTCAGCGAAGTTTATTTTCCGCTTCAATTGCCAGCAGGGCAGCCTTCGGCAATCTCATCTCTATCAGGCGTTATCAACGCTCTTTTACCGGGGGAGAAAAAGTCGTTCGAAATTGCTCTGGCTGAGCCTAATGGCAAAAAGAAAATCGACGCGATGACGGTACAACTCGAGTCGGTTCGCCGTGATGGTCCACTGCATGAAATACGGGTTGCCATTGAGCTTGATAAGGCTGGGCGAGCACTGGAAAGTCATCGTTCCTGGATCTTTGAGAACGTAGCCTATGTCCGGCTGAAAGATGGCACGAAAGCAGAACAACTTGGTTTTGAAGTCTATCGACAAACCGAATCTGGTGTTGGCGTCGCTTACCGTTTTGATCTTGGAGATAACGCAGAGGAGTCGACGTTCGTGTATCGGTCTTCGACCTCTATCGTGCCCAATGAAGTTCCATTTGTGATACAGGATATTCCACTGCCATGATTAAAATTGTTAAGTACGCGCTGCTTTGTCTTCTGTTGTTTCCTGCGGTTCGTTGTTCCGCTGCTGGGGATGATTTGGAACCGGGTGATCCCATTGCTGCCATTGACGGCGAGCCGGTGTTTTTTGGTGAATTGAATCTGGTGCTTACGGAACGTCTGCAAGCGAAGGATTTGCAGCGTGTTGGAGCAGAGGTCCGGCGGGCGACTGCGGTTCTGATTGTTCGACGGCACCTCGCGATGAAGTCACTTGAGGCGAAAGGCGGGGCAACTCTTGAAGCCATGCTGAAACGCCAAGTCGCTGCGTTGGCAGCAGATCTTCGTCGCCGTGGCAGCAGCCTGCAGAAACAGGCCTCTGATCGGATGGCTGATGAAAACGCAATGGTGAATGACCTGCGTTGGAGATTGGCTTGGGGGCAGTACTTGAAAAGCCGTTTGAATGAATCAAATCTAAAGAAGTTCTTTGATCTTCATCGTGATCAGTATGCTGGTGGTCGTTGGGAGGTTTCTCAGATATTTGTCAGGGCAGATAAGAGTGACGCTGCTTCGTGGCGTGCAACTTTAGCAAACGTCAACGAGTTGGCAGATCAGATTCGCGTTAGCGAAGCACCGCAGCAGGCATTTTACGATGCAGCGATCGAGCATAGTGAGTCTGCATCAGCTTCTGATGGAGGAAAGGTGGGTTGGGTGCAGAAAGACGGCGACCTGCCGGGCAGCCTGATGACAACCATCAGGAAAATGAAGACAGGAGAGGTCAGTGCGGCGATACAGAGTCCGTTGGGGGTTCACTTGCTGCTTTTGCATCGCGTTGAGGCTGGCGATCTGAAGTTTGAAGACTTGACTGATCAAGCACAGTTGCGGCGTGATGCGGCGAATGCCCTGTTTGATGCATTGCTGCGGGAAAGATCAGAGACTCAGGTGAACTGGTTGGTGCGTGATCTGAAGCCGCCTGCCGATGTCAAGATGATTCCCGAATGAGTCGCAGACGCTCATCGTGGGGTGACTGAGCTCTTTAAGATGGTGGAACCTGTTGCGAAACATACTGCGTGGATGTGTATAGAATGGTCGAAGGTTCTTTCCATAAACGATGGATGCCACGCATCCATGAGGGAGAGGGACCCAGTGTCCTTCTTGCCACTGTTTGGCTGTTCTTTCTTCTGCTGGGATATTTTGTCATACGCCCTGTGCGTGAGACGCTTGGCAGTTTGGTCGAGGCTGGCGATCTGAAACACTTGTTTTATGCATCGTTTTTAACCATGTTGGCCGCCGTGCCTGCTTATGGGATTCTTGTGAACACACTATCCCGTCGGTGGTTGGTACGGGTGGTCTATCAAGCATTCGCAATCTGCCTCGTGATTTTTTGGGTTTTTCTCCGGAGTGACTCCGAAGTTGTTCAAGCATGGACGGCATGGGTTTTGTTTGTCTGGATCAGTTTTTTCGGCATTTTTGCAACGACTGTGTTTTGGAGTGTTGTTGCTGATCTGTTTTCCAGTAGCCAGGCAAAACGCCTGTTCGGGTTCATTGCTGCTGGCGGGACGGTCGGAGCCTTGTCCGGATCCTTGCTGACTAGCCAATTGGCTACGCTGCTGACGAAAGATCAATTCATTTTGTTACCGATTGTGGTGATTGAATTGGGACTGCTCTGCGCTTGGATGCTGGAGAAGCAAGCCAAGGTGCTAGCGCAAGCTGATCGTCATTCAGATGTAGTTGACTTGGAACAAACAGTTTCGCCTGCGCGTGGCGGCTGGTTGAGTGCCCTGACCCATATATTGCGATCTCCCTATCTGCAATTTATCTGCCTCTTCATCTTCTTCGTACAATTTTGTGGCACTCAGATGTACTTTGAACAGGCAGCGATCGTAAAAGCAGCCCTGCCCGAGGAATCGGATCGGACACAACTGTTTGCAAATATTGATCTCGCGACACAGGTCTTGACCCTTTTGGGTCAGTTGTTTCTTTCGAGTCTTGTTCTGCGGTTTGGCGGCGTTGCAATTGCCCTGATGGTGTTGCCTGTTATTTATCTTGGTAGCTTTTCCTCGCTCGCACTCAATTCGAGTTTGCAGGTGATGGTTGTTGCTGTTGTGATTGGTCGCTCGGTAGGTTACGGGATCACCGTGCCTGCTCGTGAAGTGCTTTTTACCGTGGTGAAGCGAGAAGATAAGTACAAAGCCAAAGGTTTCATTGATACGGTGGTATTGCGTGGTAGTGACGCTGCTTCGGCATCCGCTTTCACCGGTCTTGCCGATCTGGGGTTGAGAAGTCTCAACCTTTGCTTGCTTCCGGTAGTGGTGATTTGGCTTTTTGTGTCATGGCGTTTAGGACGTTTGCAAGAGGCCTTGGCAGATTCCCTGGAAACCGAGCCAGAGGAATAGCGATAGCGCAGGCTAAGAGATTGGCAGTCTGAATCTTTCATGCTGAGAAACGGATTCGTTTGAATGAATTGGTCAACGTGGAAAGGTTGACGATGAAGTGTCAACGAAGTAGCGAACTTCAAAGAGGCTTTCCGGTGCCAGTTTGTGCAGAGCAGCCCAGATGACGCTCAAGCGGATTTAGAATTCACTGGAAAGTGAATCAAGCATAGGTTTGGGGCAGCGGTGGCTTACCATTCTGACATCGAGGCCGCTGTGCTCATGCAGTCGTAACGCGCGTCGTATTGCATCGATGATCCACTCCGGATGATTGCCAAAGGCTCCGCCACCAATCATTGTTAAGAACAGCATGTTCGATCCATTTCGAGCCTTGTTGAGCACAGCTGCATTCAAGGTCGCCTCGTAAGTTGCTTCGAGTATCAGTCGGGCGAAAGGCTCCCATGCTGATGCTGGTTCTGGAGAGTAAGAGACGGGGAGAGCAGAGCAATAAACCTGAGACACGAGCCTTGCTGGCTGCGACTTCATGTTGGCGGGCGGGCTGGATTTTTTTGCTGAATTTCCGAGGGTAACTTCTGTGTTCCACATGATTCCAACACGTAACTTGGAACGAAGTGAATCGATTGATTTGGCATCGAGTTTCGCTAGCTGCTCAGTAATGATGCTTAACCCATCTCGGGAGGCGAAGGCGTATCCATTTTGCATTTGCCAAAGTTGTTGGGACTCATTGCCGAGTGCTTTTCCAATGTTAGCCAGACAGTCGACCTGGCAGTCTGCGCTTTGTCCTGTTTGGTTCTTCAGTGGAACCAGATAGTTGCGATACACCGTTCCCGCACCTGCCGCGATCGCACAGGCGGGACCTTGCGTGTAGTCGTGCTCATAGATTCCAACACCATCCTCAGGGATCGCGTCTGGGGCAGCCATTTCAAGCAGGTTGAATTGTGATGCGACTTGGAACATTGCCCTCCGGCTTTCTGGTGCCGCGTGGAAATTTTGAACATTGCCGACGATTTGAGTCAACGTCGTGCGTTCAGTTGATTTGCTTGCGATTTCAGCAGCACTGATTCTCAAGTCATTGAGCGTGGGGATTTCCAGAGTCCCGCAATCAAATGATTGGTTGTTGGCTCGTGAGGTTAGTAGCGTTCCCTCTAAAGACAGGTTTTCTAGTACCTGTGCGGGGGAATGCTCGGTGAATCCAAATAGATCTTCGAACCACATATTGTCTCTTCAATGATTGAGAATCAGTTCTCGTGATAATGAGTTTCTTGGGGGTAAAGGCTGTGACCTTTCGAAACGCTAAAACTGCAATGAGCTGTCTGTCGTGGGATCATTGCCTTCCAGATACATGAGTGCCAGCAGCAGAAGGCCGGGGCCGTCAGCAGAATCGCAGCGGTTCTCAACGGGATGACTGCGAAACATCCCCATTTTCGAAACATAGAGTTGTTCCATTGCTTGGTTGGCAATGTCTAGAGCTAGCATGCGATAGCCGGGGTTTTTCAGGACTTCGCTTGCACGCACCAGGAAATGAATTGCTCTGCCATAGTCGTCAGCATAGCCCCCTCCCATGTTATCTGCTGGCAGTTGCTGTTTGATGATGTTGACCCATCGCTCCACTGCCTCTTTGCTGAGTTGGTCGCCCGTTTTGGCATGCAGTGATAAGCATGCTTCTGCCATCCTGAGTGGGGATTGGTGAGCCGGTCTATTTGTGTACTCAAAAATGCTGATGTGCTGGAAGCTGGATGCGGCTAACTCTGCTACTCGGTTTGCTGGTGCCAGTTCCTCCACAGGAAGTCCCGTCTTGCATGCAACCTGCTGGTAGTAAAGCTGTGTTCGCGCATCGAATCCGACTGTCAGCCAAGCACGCAGCGACTTCTCCGCGATTATTTGGAATTCCATTTCGCCAGTTACAGCTGCTGCCCAGAATAAAGTTTTTGCCCAGGCGCCAATTGCGATGGAAGATGTGTCGTTGGCTTCATCATGAAGCTTGGGACTGGTGGGGACTAGGCCAGTCCTACGATTGCAACGGGAGATTCGCAAGCGTGCTAGTGAGATAGCCTGTTGGATCAGGGACTCCTGTTGGCGAGTGTCTTGTCGTGCAAGCCAGCACAGTGAGGCGATCAGGGCCGTCTCGTTTTCCATGCTCAGGCTTGGTGCTCCAGTTGCAACGCTTTGTGAGTGGTTTTCTGAGTCACCTGTGAATTTTTGAACTGTTTTGGACCGAATGAATGCGTGAATCTGTTGTCTTGCAAGCGTTTTGTCTGCAGCCCATGTGGTGTCCCATGCAGGCGTGTAGGGTACACAGGCAGTGAGCGTCGCTGTATTGTCGACCGACTGTTCGAGCTTGACATTATAATACACGCGGGCATCAATGCATGAAGTTTGCTTCTGAGTCGAACACGCGGTCACAAAACTTGTGATGTAGGCAGAGGCCGCGTCACTGTAGCATTTGCAACCGGTGCGTTTTGATAGCTCAAATGCGGCAAGGAGCGTCGGCTGATCCCAATAGAGGTTGGCACCTGGCGCTGAAAGAAGGGTTCCATTCCAACGCGGCGCGTTGGGTATCAATGGGTTCGGTAGACCGTTGCTGCGTAGGTCAATGGTCGATAGCCACATGGGAGTGGTTCGCGTGCCAAGTTGGTCGTAAGAGTTTTCGGTAACATAGTCCATGTGTGCCTCGATGGCGTCCATGAATTTTGTTGCCGTCCCATCCTGCGCAATCGGTATGGGAATCGGAGGCTCTGCGGGTGGTGGGGCTTGAGCATGAGACCACGTCACGCACCAACACATCACAAAAATGATTGGTGATCGGTAGGCCTGTTGGCCTTTCCAGCGCACGCGGCGTGGGAGGCGAGGCTTTGACGTGGACTGCGGACGTGGTTTAGGTGGTGAGGCAGCAAACATTACCTCACTTTAGCGTTTATGCACACCAGCGTCTAAGCACCCTCATGTCTGAGGGCCAAGAAAACGTCTCGTTAGCGATTGAAAGTGCCTAGGCACCCAGTGAAACAGTGAAACACTTGATTTGCCACGATGGCTGTCTTCTACGCCGATGCTTCAATTCGTTGTACTTCAATTCGTTGTACTCAGCGGTCTGAGTTGGGACTGGACGCTAAAATGCACGAACGAGTTTCACGCGATTAACCAGATGCAGATGTGATCGTTGTGAAAATGATCTTGCATGAATTCGATAGAAAGTGCGATAGCCTAGGACAAACGTATATGTACCACCCGGACAATGCTGATTGGAACGGGGCGGGCTTGAGTGACATAAGGAGAATGAATTCATGAAAACGCCGGTAAGATATGTAGCGATTTCAATCGCTACACTCTCTCTCGTGATGTTTACCAGTTTAGACAATGTACGTGCTGATGAGCCGGAGGAGTCTTCGGGATTCGCTCAGGCTGCCAGCGTGATGAATCCCTTGAATTGGAAAATACCACAACTCAAGATGCCCAACTTCAAAGGGTTGTTGCCCAGCAAAGCAGAGCAGACGGAGATCAACGAAAAGAAAGATGGCTTGTTTGATCAGGTAGGTAAAACGGCTTCCAATAGTTGGTCAAAAACCAAGACTGCTTTGAGTCCAAAAAACCTGAATCCTGTGAGATTCTTCACCACCTCTTCGAAATCTGCAGTGAAAACAACTCCAGTAAAAGATAAGAAGCCTGGGTTCTGGGGCAAGCTTCTGAGTCCGTGGCCAGAAGAAGAGCCAGAGCAGACGACGGTAACAGACTTCCTTCGCCAACCCCGTGTTGGAAGCTAGACGGGGCCGATCGTGAGACTGCCAGTCGGTTTAGCACTTGTTGAATATTGGCGGAAGTCGCAAGTTGCACCAATTTGGCAACTCGATGAATTCATCCACCTACAAGGAACTCTCTGCAAAGCAATTTTGTAGACATCTTAGTTTGCTGGGAAACGCTCGTGCGGTTCGCGCCGCTTGACGCGATCTCGTTGTTTCCAAAGCTTTGTAAGCTTACGAAAAATCCTGCTTCAGTTCACTGCTATGCTGTGGGAGTCCAGTTCTTACGGTATTCTCGCTGGATTTGGTTTTGAAGTTCTGGGTGTCCCTTGATCTGCATTGCCTCGCGGTCCCATTCTAATCGAGTACCTGGATTTCGCTGTGCGATTACGCCCAACAAAATTGTTTCCGTCATTGGACCTGCGAGTCCAAAGTTGGATTCACTCTGCAATATCTTTCCTTCGACTGCGTCGAACCATTCCTTGTAGTTGTCCTGATCTCGGGCCCGCGGCAGAGTTGTCTCCGGCCACTCAAATCCATCGATCCCATTGGATGTCTTAAGAACCCAATTGTTTCGGCTACGGTTGAAGAAGAGCTTTCCCTCTTCACCGACGATAACACTGCCGTATTTTGAGAAATCCATGCCTTCGAGAATCTCCTCGCTGGGATGGTTGTAGTCGTTTCCATTTTTTGCAAGTACCCAATTTTCGCGATCGAATTTTGCGTCGACATAGCCGTCGTACCAAAAAAACTGGAAACCATCTTTGGCTGAATACTGACTTTGGCCAAAGTCCCAGGTGATGATTGAGTTGATGGGGGGAGAGTACTCTGTCGCTCCATTTTGCTTCGCCGTAACAGCTTTCGGCGCCAACGCAGGACCATCATCGGGCTGCATGGACCAGTATCCCAGATCCATAATATGGCATGCCATATCACCAAGCGCGCCGGTGCCGTAATTCCACCATCCACGCCATGCAAAGGGCGCGATCCGCGGACTGTAATCAACCCAGGGAGCGGGACCGACCCATTGTTCCCAGTCGATGCCTGTAGGGACGGGTTCCGGTGAAGGTGGGTCAGTAAAGCCTTGCGGCCAGATCGGACGGTTTGTCCATGCGTGAATTGCTTCGACCTTGCCAATGACACCCGCGCGGATCAGTTCTACGCAACGCCTCATATGATCATTGGCATGCGCTTGGTTTCCCATCTGTGTCTTTACGCCAGTTTGCTTTGCTAACTGGCTTAGCTGCCTTGCTTCCCAAGTACCGTGCGTTAAAGGTTTTTGGCAGTAGACATGCTTGCCAGCTTGCATTGCCAAAGCGGAGGCGTGGTAGTGGTGGTGGTCTGGTGTTGAGACGGTGACAGCATCAACTTGGTCACCCATCTCTGAGAGCATCTCGCGATAGTCCGTGTAAAATTTTGCGTCTGGAAACTGTTGTCTCGTTTGGCTCATCTTTCGGAGGCGACCCTCAGGTTTTTCCAGCTTGTTGGCGTCAATCACGTCCACCAGTCCAATGACCTGAAATCCAGCCTTGCTGGCACCGTTAATATCGGCTGTGCCTTTCCCCCCAGCACCAATTCCAACGACCGTCGGTTTTCCTAACTTGTTGTCTGACAATGCAGGGAAAAAGTGAAAGCCAGCAAGAGCGCCCATGGTGGCACTCGCTGTTTTGTTGAAACGCCTACGAGAGATGGATTTTGGAGAATAGTTGTCGTTCATGGGCAGGTTTCGGCACGAGGGGATTCGGGAGAGGGAGATGCGAGGGGAAGGCGTTTGGTATGACCCGGGGGATTCTCCCGAGTTTGCCGCATTCACAGTGTAATCATTTCATAAAGCACTCGTTGCTGCGATTGATGCAGAACTGTGGTGAAACCCACCGCTGGCTCAATCCTTTAAGCCGAACAGGTGGATTGTAAATTGCTCTTGAGGACCAACCCTCTTGGGTGGCTAGAGGAATAGAATTGGTTTTTTTTTCTAAAATTGCAAAATAGCTGTCTGGTTTTGTCACTAAAAAGTACTCAACCTATTTGGTGCGACCTCCAAACCAAAACACCCTTGTGCATTGGTTTGGTGATTTACTGTGCGAGTTTTTCATTTCGAACAGCTTACTGCAGATGCTCAAAAGGTGGACATTCAGATCAAGATTCGGATGTTCACGAGGGCATGCATCAACGCGTTCCTGTAGGTGCAGCTTGAAGGTGATAAGCATGACGCTGGTCACCAACGCTACCGGTGTAATTTCACCTCTAGTAACAACCGTGCTGTGAGTGGGTTGTTTGGGGTGGGCGGGAACTCCTGTGTGTACGGAATCGTCCTTTCATGAATTTCCATACCCGCGTGACGAATTGTGACTTCAAGCAAATCCGGGGCTGGCAAGCTTACCTCGACTGACCACTCACTGGCATCACGAGTGAAAGATGGAGATCAGGACGCTGCCCACGTTCTCTACGAGCGTTATGTTCAAAGAGTGTTTGGTCTTGTGGATGCGAAATTGGGTGCCAAATTACGTGCCTCAACTGATGCGGAGGATATTGTCCAATCTGTTTTTCGAAGCATGTTTCATGGCGTGCAAGAAGGAAATTATGAGGTTGAGCCGGGGTCCACTCTATGGAATCTTCTCGCTGTTATTTCCTTGACCAAGCTGCGCAGGAGAGCACTGCATCATCATGCTCAACGTCGCGATATTGAGCGATTGGTTTCGCTACAGACGGTGGCCGATGCTGAAGCGATGGATGTCTCGACAGATGAATTCTTGAATATCTGCGTGCGTGAAACTATGCAAAAATTAAGGCCCTCAGACCGTGAAATTCTACTTTTGCGTATTCAGGGATTCACATTGGCTGAGATCAGTCAGCAGATGTCACTGAGTGGTCGCACCATTGCACGTCGTCTTCGGACCAGCAGGAAGCACCTTGCCAGTCTGTTATTGGACAATGATCATTAATTCCGTCATTAACCTCGATTGGCGGTCTCAGGTAATCTTACCTGCTGCTAAGCGTTGACAGCGATTAAAGCACTTTGCAGAAAGCTCTTAAGGGCGAATCTTGGCCTTGTCGCGGGAATGCGAAGTGAACCCTTCATCCCAGAGAAGGTTGTCGAGTTGCGTCTCGATCCTTCTCTTCCCGGGAATTATCATTGGATTTATTAGCTTTTCTGGCTGTTAAGTCTGTTTTTTGAAGAATTTGGACCGTCTACCGAGTTGCTTGCTTCTCTACTCCCTTATTTTTTTGCGACTGATCTCAGATTGTGGCAGGCTGTTTGACGATGCATTATCTTATCAAGCCGACGGCCGACGATTTCGGTCTTTCATCACTTCCACAAGACGAACACAAGAGCTCAGTTATGTCTGCAAGAGTTGCCGCCCTTTTCTCAGGGGTACTAGTTATGGTTTGCCTGGTAGCCTTACCCACACGTGCTGCTGACGATGATTCAGCTGCAAAGTACAGCACCAAAGATGTCATGAAGAAGGCCTTTAAAGGGCCACTGCTTAAAAAGGTTGCCGGTGGAGGTGCCTCGGATGCAGAGAAGAAAGAGTTACACGAGATGTTGGTTGCACTTAGCAAGAACAAGCCGAAGAAAGGCGATGCTGACAGTTGGAAAAAACTGACAGGTGCATTGGTGAAGGCTAGCGAAGCTGCTGTGAAGGGTGATTCAAAGGCTGGCGGTATGTTGAAAAAAGCTGCTAACTGCAAAGCCTGTCACAATAGCCATAAGTAAGAGCAATCCATGAATTCAGCTCTCCATGTCATGTTCGATGCTTGAGCATTCGTGGTTGCAAAGAGTTGCTGAGTCACTTTAAAACACCTGCTGCAAAGCAGGTGTTTGTCTTTTAGGTAGCAGCAAAAATTCAGGTGGCAGATACGAACGCTGGTGGCGGATAAGAACGCAGGTAAGAACGCAGGTAAGAACGCTGGGCAATAGTATTTTTTTAGCTCGCCTTTGCTCCAGTCTAAGATGTTTTTTCGCTGCGTCAGGATGCGATTTGTGGAGCTGTATGTTCTTGTGCTCCAAACAATGATCCTGGTTGATCGTGTCTGATGATTGTTGCTAATCTTGACGAAACGGAATGGACTGTCATCACTGCCTCGGGATACTGGTAACGCGAGATGCGAACACCGCTGGAGCGAATTCGACTGGGCGGATTTGTACTTGCTGCTGTGTTTATCCTTGCCATTCTTGGCTATCGCTTCGTTGGTGATTACGACTGGATTGCAGCCGTATGGATGGTCGTAATCACTATCTCCACTGTTGGCTACGGAGAAACCTCCCAGTTACCACCTCGCATCCAAGCGCTGACTGTTTTGGTGATCGTGCTGGGCATCTCTGCTTCTGTTTACACCTTCGGTGGCTTGTTTCAGTTGATTGTCGAAGGGGAATTAGAAAATGTGTTGGGGAAGCGTCGAATGAAAAAAGAAATTTTGCGACTTCGCGACCATACTATCCTTTGTGGATTTGGCCGTATGGGAAAGAAGCTTGCCGAAGAATTGCAGGCACAAGGGGTAGAAATCGTTGTCATTGATCAAGATGCAGAGGCGATCAATGAAGCCAGTCAGGCGGGCTTGTGCTGCGTCTCAGGTGATGCCACAGAGGAAGAAACTCTCTCCGAAGCTGGCTTGTGCCACGCAAGCACCTTGGTGAGTACGTTTCCCAATGACGCAGAGTGTGTATTCATAACTCTGACAGCAAGGGATTTGAATAAAAAGATACGTATCATTGCGCGGGCAGAGCGTGAAAGCACTGAAAAAAAATTGTTGCAAGCTGGGGCTGACACAATCGTCATGCCGACTGTCGTGGGTGCACGGCAGATGGGGCGGATGATCACGAGGCCATCCACAGCACATCTGATTAAGTTGGTGGACGAAGGAAGTAACCAGGACTTTGATATGGATGAAGTACTGGTTTGTGAAAATAGTCGATTGGTTGGCTTGAGTGTCGACTTTAGAGAAGCACAGCGGCGATATGGATTGCTGGTCGTTGCCGTCAGGTCAGCATCTGGAGAACTACGATTCAATCCCGAATCGGCAGAAAAATTCTCGGTAGGAGAGATTGTGATCGTGATGGGGCGGCGTGATGATATCGCAAAATTCAAAGAAGAGCATTAGACGTGTTCTTTTCGGCAGACAAACAGAAAATTTGCAATCGCTCCGTTGTAAAATTCGAGAGGATGTGTTTTGCTGACGCTTCGGGCAGGTAAGTTTTTCCGGACGTATCCATGGAAATCAAGAATGAGTGATCAGAAGATAGCTCGGGAGGACAGAATCGAGTCGTCATGTGAACGGGGCGCTGAGGGGACTCGCGTCTGTCCGGTTTGTCGTGGGCAGACATTGATCGAAATACGTGGCAAGCTGCAATGTGAGCGATGTCACACCATTTGTGAGACTTGTTGCGAAGGTGGACGTGGGTAGAGCACAGTCTTGCAGGAGAGTATGAC
>NZGD01000246.1 GCA_002690925.1 Rhodopirellula sp. | reverse complement strand
GGCGTACCTCATTCGGGCGTACCTCATTCGGGCGTACCTCATTCGGGCGTACCTCATTCGGGCGTACCTCATTCAGGCGTACCTCATTCAGGCGTGCCTCATTCAGGCGTGCCAGTCGAAGGTGTAAAACCTGCCAAGACGCAGGTCCCGGACAAACGGAGGCCAAACGTACTTTTCATTGCGATTGATGACCTGAGACCAGAACTTGGTACTTACGGTACTGATGTGCTGACACCCAATATCGATCGGCTTGCCGCTTCAGGTGTGCGATTTGATCAGGCTTATTGTCAGCAGGCCGTTTGCGGTGCATCGCGTTTGTCGTTGATGAGTGGTCTGTATCCAATCAGAACGGGTGAGCAGACATTTCATGTTTCAGGTTGGCGTGATCGTCACCCCAATGTAGTGACCATGAATCAGCATTTCGGTCAGCAGGGATACCAAACCATTGGCTTGGGCAAGATTTATCACGGGCACAGTGGGCGAGGAGTCGATCCCAAAAATTGGGGCCGTTGGGTAGATGTTTCTGCTGCTGATTATGCCAAACCAGAAAATTTGGAGACGCTGGCTCGTGTTCGGGCGGAGGGAAAAGTTGGGGATGAGAAGGATCCCGCCAAGGGCCCGCTTACCGAGTCGGCGGATGTTCATGATGACACATACATGGATGGTAAGCGCGCAGCGGAGGCAACGCGGATTCTGGAAGATCTCGCATCGGATCAACGGCAGCCCTTCTTTTTGGCGGTGGGATTTGCGAAACCGCACCTGCCGTTCGTCGCGCCCCAAAAGTATTGGGACTTGTATGAGCGAGAGAATTTCTCGATGCCTCCGAATCAGTCGATTCCAGAGGGATACCCCGAGCACGCAGCCAATCTGATGGCTCATGAGATGCACAAGTACAGTGACTTTGAAGGCGAGTCACCTGCTGATTTCTCTGACGAATTGAATCTTCGCTTGCTTCATGGTTATGCCGCCACGACCAGTTACGCGGATGCTTGCGTAGGGCGGGTACTCGATACGCTCGAGCAGACGGGATTAGCTGAAAACACAATTGTCGTTTTGTGGGGAGACCATGGTTGGAAACTCGGTGACCATGGTAGCTGGACTAAGCATACCAATTTTGAATGTGATGCTCGAACGCCTTTGATTGTTCGTGATCCACGACTCAGCGAAATGCAACCTACTCCAAGACTAGTGGAGTTGATTGACCTCTATCCCACCCTGTGTGATCTGACAGGTACTCCTGTGCCTGATCATTGCCAAGGGCGTAGTTTTCGGAAGTTGCTAACCGAACCAGAAGCCGGACACCGTTATGACGCATACAGTTCCTATCCGGCCTACAAAATGCTTGGGCACAGTCTGCGGTTTGGAAATTACCGTTACACCGAGTGGCGAGATGATGCCGAGCAGGTCAAAGCGAGAGTTTTGACAAATCTTAAGAATGATCCCGGTGAAGTCACTAATTTGGTTGATGATCCGAAGCACGCTGATGCCTTGGCTCGTGCTGAAGAACGACTCTCCTTGAGAATCGATATGGCGAGAAAGCCAGCGATGCGGCAGCAGCAGTCAAATATTGGTGGAGCAAATCGTAGTGCGGTGGCGATTGCCTCCAAAGCAGAAACACAAACTGAACCAACCATGGCGGATCGCCTTGGCGTGACCGCTCGAACCGGAAAAGTCAAGTCTCGAAATGTCATCAAGCTGGATGTTCAGGATCAACGAGTGCGGCAAAGCATTGACGGATTTGGTGGTTCCATTGCTTTCTGGGGAGTTCATGCAGATGATCAGGCTTTGGAAGCAGCGATCAATGGATTGAATGTCAACATCATTCGTGTTCAGGGAGAGGTCTCGAAAACTGGTGATGCTGAACGAAATCGAGATGTGCTTCAAAGAGCCACCAGAGTGAATCCTGATCTGAAAGTCTTACTGACGTTCTGGCAACCTCGTTCAGTCACGCAACCTGGAAACGACTATTGGTTGGATATTGTGGAGTTCAATGGAACCGAGCAGTTCCGTTTGAAGTCCTCCAAAGAAGATGAGTGGGCAGATGAGATGATTGCCCGTGTACTGCAGCATCAGAAGTGGGGAGTCAATGTTGAAGTTGTCGCTGTGCAGAACGAGTCAAACTGGTCTCATCCGGGTACGCAGACCTGTGGTTGGGATCCATTGCGGCTGGCTAATTTTATCGATCAGAAAGTGAGACCCCGTTTGAATGCTGCTGGGCTTTCACACGTAAAGATCGCCGCTCCTGACCTTGCTTATCTTGGCGAAAATGCATCGGAGGTGCAGCGGTTTCTGCCCACATTGACTAGTCCCGGTGTCGAAGTCGCCGCCTATCATATGTATGACAGCTTTGTAGAGGGACAGAATGGTGGTATCGAAAATCTGATCGCGAAAACTCGTGATCTCGGCCGAATTCGACAGCAAAATTTTCCGTCCAAACGGCTTTGGATGACAGAAACGACTGGCGCTCAATGGAATGGCGCACAGTGGCATACCTATGGCTGGACACCGGACCTGACTGAGCATGACAAAGCGATCATGGCAGCACGTTACATTCATATGACGTTGAATGATGCGGAGGCGAATGCTTTTTTGTGGTGGGGTCTGGTTTATAGTCTCGCACCTGAGCGAGTCACCGATCCCAACACAAAACAAAAGCACCGTGATGAAGGACTGGTATTAGTTCAGGAAGAAACTCAAAATGGGTTTCAGTCGTTTTTGGAACGGACTAAGAAGTATTATGCATTTCGACAGTATTCAGGATTCATACGTCCCGGATACCAGAGACTCGCGGTGGATGCACCGGCGCATCTTCAAGTGTCAGCTTACCGTTCGCCAGATAAGTCCAAACTGGTTGTGGTGGTGATCAACGATACAAATGATGTCCACGATGTCCAGTTTCCTGCACCGGCTGATTACAAAGTTAGTAAGGTGCGGCAAACAGACCAGCAGCATGACTGCGAGCCGGTTCCTGCCAGTGAACCCATGCCGGGTATGTCAGTGCGAACGGTTGTTTTTGAAAGGTGATTAAGTCTGTGAGTATTGACCGTGTGTTTACTGATGTGGGTAGTGAGTGGTGTTTGCGTCGGTTCGTGATTGCAGGCTTGCTGCTTCTTGGATGCTTTGCACCACGATTGGGAACGTCCATGGGTTTTGCAGAGAGTCCCAATTTCATCTTTATTCTTGCGGATGACTGCAGTTATCGTGATCTGGAATTGTACGGTGGTCCTGCGAAGACCCCAAATATAAACCGCCTGGCAAAATCTGGCCTGACATTTAATCGGTGCTACCAGGCAGCACCCATGTGTTCGCCAACTCGGCATGCGCTTTACACGGGGTTATATCCAGTGCGCAGCGGCGCGTATCCGAATCACGCTAAGGCTTATGAGAATGTTAAAAGTATCCCACATTATCTGTCGGAAGCTGGGTATCGTGTTGGGTTGGCTGGGAAGACACACATTGCACCCCTTTCAGTGTTCCCATTTGAATACATGAAGGAGTTTGCTGATCCACCTGATCAGGACGTTCCCGTGGTGGATGGTTGGCGCTATCATGATGTGCTGCGGTTCATGCAGGAGTCGGCAGTGAAGGAACAGCCATTCTGCCTCTTTTTGTGCTCAAATGAGCCGCATGCACCTTACAGTAAAGGTGATCCGAAACCCTATCGTGACGCCAAATTAAGCCCTCAGCAATTCGAATTTCAGCGGGGGGAGTTTGCAAGGTACCTCGCTGAAATTACTTATTTTGATGGCCAAGTGGGTGAGGTGGCCGCCATGGTGAAGCACCTTGGACTGAATGACGAGACGTGTTTTGTGGTTGCAACTGAGCAAGGAAGTGGTTTTCCGTTTGGAAAGTGGACATGCTACGAAATCGGTGTTGCTAGTGGATTGGTTGTTTCATGGCCGGGAGTTGTGAAGCAGAACGGGCAGACCGACGCCATTGTTGAGTATACCGATGTGTTACCCACTTTTCTGGACGCAGCAGGTTTGGCTATTCCAGAGGCACTCGATGGCAGATCATTCCTGAGTGTGTTGCAGGGTACGTCAAAGAATCACAATGATTATGCTTTTAGCATTCAGACGACGCGGGGTGTGAACGGTTACCTCGATCCGTATGGAATACGTACAGTGGTAGGAAAACAGTACCGGTACATCCGCAACCTTTTTCCCGAAAATGAATTTAGCATTCCGGTTTCACGTGCGGTGGATCAAGCCACCCGTGGGATGGATGAGAAAACACGGGCCCGGGTACAGCGATACCTGAAACGGCCTGCAGAGGAGTTGTACGATGTGATTGCAGATCCCTATTGTCAGAATGATCTTGCTGGAGATGCAGAGCTGGAAGATCACAAGCAGCAACTCGCTAGCGTGCTTGAGCGTTGGATGCGGAAACAGGGTGATACTGGCAGGCAGGTTGAACTCGACGCGCATGGTCGGCAAGCGGATTGGTATAAACCAAGACGTGCGGCTAAAAACTAAGTGTTATCGCTAACGGTTTAGGCTGCAATCTTGATTTTGACTGCACGGGTATATCGCGGCGTGGTACTATCTCAGAAGCGGAAAATCACAGCCGGTATTGCGGTGCACGTTGATAAATAAACTGGCGCAGTGAAAAATTGCCGACCGATTTGTGTCTTCGACCGCCCTCAAAAAAGTCCAGAGAAAGGATTGGAAATGAAGTATGGCTTTGAACTTTTGTTGCTCTGTGCCTTTTGGGGTGCCGCCGGTTGTCAGCCCAACGAGAACCACCTGGTTTTTGAAGTAGAAAAACCCGAAGCTACAACGTCGGACAATCCTGTTTTGGAGGTGAATCTGACGGAGGTGGATGCGTCGTGCGGGCAATGTCAGTTTGAGATGCCTGGCGCGGGATGTGACTTGGCGATCAGGTTAAACGACAAACTCTACTACGTGGATGGCAGTTCGATTGATGGCCATGGCGACGCGCATGCTAATGATGGCTTGTGTAATTGCGTGCGAAAAGCAGTCGTTAGCGGTAAAGTCGTAAACGGGCGTTTTGTCGTATCGGACATGAAGCTGATGGCTTTATCAGACACCCCCGCTTTGAGTGAGGGTGACTGATCTTTTCTTAAGGCTGCATTGCATCCCGGTCTCTGTCAGGCATATGGGCGTTCTGCGGTTGATGTTTCAGAGACGCAAAGAGGCTTTGCAAGTTACAGCGGAAATGTTTCAGCGGAAATGTATTTGTCCAATGCATTGTGACGCAACTCTATTTTTGAAGCGTGAACCCCTTTTGCGGGTTCGCTGTTGCTGATTGGATTTTTCCTGTGCAGCCAGTCTCTGGCTGGCATGCCCCGCTTGCAATCCACATCCGGCCATCGTTTTTTTGCGTGACACCCAAGGAACAGTCTTGCTCGTAACGCCCGACCATTTTGAACTCGGTATCTGTGACAAGGGTGATTTGTGGAGTTCCATAACAACCAAACCACCAATGGCCATTGACGAACGCTGCGGTCTGAATGCCCAGATGAGTGTGCCCACTGGCGATGACGTGACGTTTTATTGCTTTGAAATTGCCGTCGTATTCGTAGATGTAGTTTTCGTTGATGTCACCCGGTAGCCCGCCAACCACAAAAAAGTTTCCGTTGTAAAACCCGATACCGCCCGCACCATGAAAAACTTCGGGTACTGCATAGCGAGCGACTTCGTGCAGGTTGGAATCGTCGTAGACGTAGACCCAGGACTTGGCATTACCTTTCGGATCATTGAATTTTCCGAGATTAACCGCCACGTAGATTTTTCCTTCGTGATGACAAAGGTCACCATGGTGATTAGCAACAGCCACCTTCTTTAACAGTTTCCCTTGTCGGTCTGTTTTTACCAGTGTCGTTGTGAATGACCAGAAAACTGCTTCGCTGTTGGAACAAACGCCCTGCAAGTGATGCTGGTACTTCCCGGGGCATGTAAGCGCGGCGGGCATTCGGGCGGCATCCGCCTGTTTGGCCTTAGCGAGTGGTGTTTCGTTGGCATTACTGTTTTCTGCTGCGAGCAGAAATGACAAACCGAGAAGCATATAGGTTGCGTTTGTATTGCTGGCTGTCTTCATGGAACTTTGGTGAGCGGGAGATCAATGGGAGGACGAACGTATGATTGCGTTTGGGAATTCCGCACGCCTGCTGCCCTGAGAATTACGAAGATTGGATCCGTGGTTGCGTTTGATGCCCAGTGGAATCGATAAGCCACTGCTTTGACTGAGGCGGCGATGTAATTCTTTGCGCATTGCTGCAATTCGCTGTGTTTGGTCCGGATCGTTAATGAGGTTGATGGTTTCGGTTGGGTCATTGCCGACGTCGTAAAGTTCATCGGTATCCCAGAGTCCATGATACTGAATTAATTTGTATTGCTTGTTGCGGAGGGCAAATGTTGTCGGTGTTTGGGGAAACGCGGGTTCCCAGTAGTACTCGTACAGTAGTGATTTGCGCCCCCATTGCGGACTGTTTGCCTCGCGCAGTAGCGGTACCAGACTGTTTCCATCCATGCTGGCGGGAATAGCAAGATTCGCCAGTTCCAGCAGCGTCGGAGCAATGTCAATGTTTGCGACCAACGCGTCGCTACGTGTTTTGGGGGCGATTTTGGAGGGCCAGTAGGCGAGCAACGGGATTCGAATGGATTCTTCGTAAGCACAGCGTTTGTCAATCAAGCCATGCTCGCCCCACAAGTGACCACCATCGCTGGTGAAAAGCACCAAGGTTTTTTCGGAGATGCCCTTGGTTTGGAGTGTTTCCAGAATGCGGCCAACGCTGTCATCAATGGACAGAATCATTTCGCAATAATGTCGATACATTTCATCGATGGATTGTTTTGCTCGACCGTGGTATGGAAATTCAACCCCGTGCCAACTGTTTCTCTGGTCCTGGACCCACATCGGTTTGCCAGAGTTGTTTTCAGGAGTATTGGCCATCGTTGCTGGCCGTGAATAGCTGGCGTTCTCGTATTGATTCAGATGTCGAGGAGCTGGATCATAAAGTCCGTGCACACCCTTGTGCGAAAGGTATAGCATGAAGGGGTGTTCGGGTGTCTGGCTGGATAACCACTGCGTTGCGTGGTTGGTCAGTTCATCCGTCATATATTTGGTTTGAGGTACCCGCTTGCCGTTGATATTCAGGAATTGGCCCTCAGGTTGGTACGTTCCCTGACCTCGGAAGCTGACCCAATGGTCAAAGCCAGGGCGAGCCGCATCGCTGGATCCACCCATGTGCCATTTCCCGATAAATGCAGTTCGGTAATCGGCTTCTTTAAGCTTTTGAGGAAAGGTCTGTTCCTGTTTCTTCATTAATGATGAGTTGTCCACGACTTTATGGTTATGCATGTACTTGCCGGTCAGGAAAGTCGCTCGTGAGGGTGAACACAACGAGGTGGTCACAAATGCATTCGTGAATCGTAGGCCTCCCCATGCCAGTTGATCGATATGTGGCGTCTGTATGAACGGATGACCCGCATGACCAAACGTATCATGACGCAAGTCGTCGATCAGAATGAAAACAATGTTCGGGCAGATATTTGTTTCCGTGGCATTACTTTTGAGTTGAATACCAAAACTGAAAATGATCAAAATGGCAATCAAAAGGTGTCTCATGATTAATCGTCTTCCGATGTGGATTGGAATGCTGGATGATGCAAGCAGATGAATCAATTTCGCTCCATGTTGTTTATCTTGTCGCTTTATCCTGCTTCCCATGGTATCGAGACGCAACGGGGCAATGTAGCCTATCGGATCGTGGAATCCGCCTTTGTTTGATATGTACGCTGGCCTTCCGGGATTGATGCTGGGTGCTGGTTCAGCAACCTACCCGAGGATTTTTTCAGTTCAGAATTCTGCAAGCTAAGGAACTCTCGTGAGTTCTTTGATTCGTTTTGTTGCGATTCCCTGACACCACCGTTTCGAGGAAATGTATGTCCCCACCCAACTTGAAAATCCTCGCTTACGAAGACACCGATCTGGGACCGCTGTGCTTACGTCGTCGGGAGTTGTTATCGGAACCAGGAACCGTGGTGACAGAAGTCACCTTGAACCACGAGTTTTTGATGAGCAGTTACAACACCGATTCAGAACGCGCAATATCCAAGCGATCCGTAGAAATTCACGGGGGATCTGAACTCAAAGCTTTGGTCGGTGGGTTTGGCCTCGGTTACACCACCAAGGAATTGTTGACCAACCAGCGTGTCACGTCGGTGGAAGTGATTGAGTATCTTCCTCAGGTGCTTCAATGGCTAAAGGAAGGTTTGATACCGCTATCGAATGAATTGAATGACGCCGAGGGGCTGCGTTTGATCTCAGGCGATGTTTATCAATATTTGCTTGATGAGCCACTGCAACAATACGATCTGATTGTGATTGACGTGGATCATTCACCTACGGATCAACTGGGCAGCGACGAGCATATTTTCTATACCGAAGCCGGCCTGAAGTGCGCGAAGAAACATTTGACAGATGGTGGCATTCTCGCTATTTGGTCGTATGCCGAAAGCAGCAGTTTCTCGCAGGCGCTCGAATTGACATTCAGACAAACGCATGTAGAAGCCGTCCGTACGTTTAACCCAATGGTGCAAGAAGAACAGACCGACTGGCTGTTCTTCGGTGTGAAGTGAACGTTTTTCTAGTGCAAATGAATGGGGAACTTGGTGTTTCAGATTCCCAGTTCCTGCTTGGCCTCGATGAATTTTTCGATAGCGAAGTCAATGTCTTCTTCTGTATGTGCGGCTGAGATTTGTGTTCGAATACGGGCTTTGCCCTTGGGCACGACAGGGAATGAGAATCCAATCACATAAACGCCTTTTTGAAGCATCAAATCAGCCATTTGGGTTGCAAGCACCGCATCTCCGAGCATGATTGGAACGATCGGGTGTTCACCCGGTAGCAGATTGAATCCCGCCGCTTCCATGCCAGCTCGAAAACGTCTGGTATTGGATTCCAGTCGGTCTCGCAATTCAGTCGACTCGCTCAGCAATTCAATGGCTCGCACCGATGCAGCGACAATCGGAGGAGCAACCGAATTGGAGAATAAATAGGGGCGTGATTTTTGTCTCAATAAATCAATGATGGGTTTTCGTCCGCTGGTGTAGCCACCGCTGGCGCCCCCCAGTGCTTTACCGAGCGTTCCGGTGATGATGTCCACCCGATCCATACAGTCATGGTGTTCGTGGGTCCCACGCCCAGTTTTTCCCATGAAGCCTACCGAGTGCGAGTCATCGACCATCACGAGAGCGTCGTATTTTTCGGCCAGGTCACAGATGCCCGGTAAATTTGCGATGTGGCCATCCATCGAAAAAACACCGTCCGTCGCAATCAAGCGATATCGAGCTGACTGAGTTTCTTTGAGCTTGGCTTCAAGGTCAGCGAGATCGTTATTGCGATAACGGTGGCGCTGTGCTTTGCAGAGGCGAATCCCGTCAATGATGGACGCGTGGTTCAATTCATCTGAAATCACTGCATCTTCTGATGTCAGTATCGTTTCGAATAATCCACCGTTTGCATCAAAACAGGATGTATACAGGATTGTGTCTTCGGTGCCCAGAAACTCGCTGAGCTTGTGTTCCAATTTCTGGTGGACTGCTTGAGTTCCGCAAATGAAACGCACTGACGACAAGCCATACCCCCATTCGTCCAAGCCCTTGTGAGCTGCTTTGGAGACTTCCGGGTGTTCCGATAGTCCCAAATAGTTGTTGGCGCACATGTTCAGGACGCTGTCTCCATGATTGACCTGGATGTGGACGTCCTGAGGCGTCGTGATCGTACGCTCTGCTTTGAACAGGCCTTGTTCACGAATGTCATTAAGCTGGTTTTCTATGTTGGTCAGAAAAGCGTCAGGCATGGATTTTCAATTGAGTGGTGGGGAGTTTCTTCGTGTTAGTGTTGGGAATGCAGAGATCGCTCGGTGCTGTGTGAAAGAGCACGGAGGTGATTACTGCCAGTTCAGTATCACCTTTCCAGATTTTCCGGACATCATGACTTCAAATCCTCTTTCAAATTCGGTGAAATCAAATCGGTGAGTGATGGCGGGAGCAAGATCGAGTCCACCCTGAATCAGGACGGTCATCTTGTACCATGTTTCATACATTTCCCGACCATAAATTCCTTTGATGGTTAGCATGTTGAAAACAACTTCGTTCCAGTCAATGGCCATTTCCTCTGATGGAATGCCCAGCATCGCGATTTTACCACCGTGACACATTTCTTTGACCATCTGCCGGAATGCATCGGGACTACCTGACATCTCGAGGCCCACATCAAATCCCTCTGTCATTCCAAGAGATTTCTGCACGTCACTAATGCTCTCGGATCGGACGTCTACCACACGCGTCGCCCCCATCTTTTTTGCCAGTTCCAGCCGCCATGGGTTTACATCCGTGACGACGACATAGCGGGCACCCGCATGTTTGGCGACCGCCGCGGCCATGCATCCGATCGGGCCTGCTCCCGTGATCAAGACGTCCTCGCCTAATACCGGGAAGGACAAGGCAGTGTGAACTGCATTGCCAAAGGGATCAAAGATCGATGCAACATCCCGATCAATGGATGCGTCATGTGGCCAAACGTTCGTCATCGGCAGGGACAGATACTCAGCAAATGCGCCGGGTCGGTTGACGCCAATCCCTTTCGTGTCAGCGCACAGATGTCGACGCCCAGCCAAGCAATTACGACAACGGCCACAAACGACATGCCCTTCTCCGCTGACGATCTCGCCGGTCCGAAAGTCAGACACGTTCGAACCTACTTCGACAATTTCACCAACGAATTCATGTCCTACAACCATTGGCACTGGAATTGTTGCTTGAGCCCACGCATCCCATTTGTATATATGAACATCCGTGCCGCAGATGCCTGTCCGGTCAACCTTGATGAGTACATCATTGATGCCGATTTTAGGCTCAGGGACGTCGGTGAGTGTAAGGCCGGGTTCCCGATTTTGTTTGACAAGTGCTTTCATCGATCTGGTGTTCGTCGAATGTGTCGGTATCGTGGTGGTGGTTTTGCTGCGCGTCCGTAGCTTGCCCGACCGTATTTCAAGCGTGATCGTGGGGCGATATATGTTTAACGATACAATTGCTCCACCGCCAGAAAGCCTAGCCTGTAATGCGGTTCACTCACTGAGGATCTTGTTGAGCTGGCTCCGCAGTGTTGTTGTTTCCAGTGTTGCTTCAATTGCCGTTTACCTAACTCAACACTAGGCAACTTAACGGTGACTCAAGGGATGCAGAAGGGCTACTTTCGTCGCATCTGAGATTTTCGTGGCTGGGGCAGTGTTTGCCGCTGTTTTCAGATGATGTTTGACGCCGGATTTGTCCTCAGCTGGGGCATGGGGATCAGTTTTCCGCCGGCAGCGTGGGCCCCGACAGCAGCTTTTGGGGGTGTGCTGGCTCACTTGTGGATCGGTTGGCACGACGATGGCACACCAGAAAATCGGGTCGCTGATGCAAGCAATTGTAAGGTTTGGAAGGCGGGTTACCGATCGATATTGGCTGTTACCTGGACTACCGTGCTTTGGTTAACAGCAATCAGGTGTGCCGTTTTATTAAAGCATGGAGTTTTGTCTGTGAGATAGGTTTGCTTACATAAGCGTCCATACCCGCCTCAATGCAGGCATCCTGATCCCCATTGAGCGCCTGGGCTGTCAGGGCAATGATGGGAACGCGTTCGTGCAACGATTTTTCTAATTGCCGAATTCTTTTTGTTGCTTGCAGGCCATCGCAGGCAGGCATGAGCACATCCATCAATATCAAGTCAAAACGCTGTTCGTTGGATTGCCAAAGATGAATGGCCTCCAGGCCTGTATTGGCGACGACGACTTTGTGTCCCCACTTGCCAAGTAGTGCCAACATTAGCGTTTGATTGACGGGTGAATCCTCAGCTAACAAGACATTTAAGGTTTGTTTGCGATCGAACGGTGGTTGCGGAACCGTCGCTGCTGCAGAGTCAGAACCGAACAGATGCCCCGAGTTGGTTGGCTCCGGATTGAGGGTGTCTTCGGCAAGTTCAATCGTAAAGAAAAATGAGCACCCACTTGGATCATTATTCCGGCACCAAATTCGCCCGTTCATGAGTGCAACCAGTTCTTGCGAAATCGCCAGCCCAAGTCCGGTGCCGCCATATTGACGGGTCGAGGACATATCCGCCTGCGTAAACGCGGCGAACAATTCTTCAGTTTTCTCGTCTGGTAAACCAATGCCTGTATCTCGCACTTCGAATGTTAAATGGATTTTTCCATCCTGAGCCTCGCGTTCTTTGCTAACAAATAAATCAATGTTCCCAGTACTTGTGAATTTGCTAGAGTTCCCAAGTAGATTGACCAGGATTTGTCTTATCCTCTCAGGGTCTCCAATCAGGTTCAGAGGGACGTCACTAGCAATTCTAGATTGGATTTCAATGCCACTGACCCGGCCTTGGATCTTAAAGATCGACATGGTTTCATTGATCAGGGAACCAAGACAGAACGGATTCAAATCCAGTTCAATTGCGCCTGCCTCAATCTTTGAAAAATCAAGGACCTGATTGATGATTTTTAGCAGGGAACCCGCTGATGCTTTGACTGCCTGTGTGTACTCAAGCTGAGTGGCAGCGAGTTGTGTTTCAAGCAGTAATTCAGTCATCCCCAGCACGCCATTCATGGGTGTGCGAAGTTCATGACTGATTGTCGCCAGGAAATCACTCTTTGCCTGATTCGCAAGCTTGGCGTTTTTGGTGGCTCGTTTCAGTTCCTTTGCCTGTTTGTCAAGTTTTTTACGCGTTGATTCGAGTTTCTTGACAGTCCTGCTCAGTTCCTCTGCTCGATTCGCGTCTGAGATTTTTGTGGCAGCGATTGATGCAATGGTGGACAACCATTCTTCATGTCGTTTGGTATAGAACCCGACTTCGCTGTTTTCAGTGTCAATCACACCAATGCAGCAGCCATTGAGCATGATAGGAACAGCAAGTTCCGATAATCGAAAGTCATCATCGATGATATAGCGGGGATCCAGTCGCGTGTCAGGAATTCTTTCTGGCTTTGCATTCAAAGCAACGCTGCCAACGATCCCCTCTCCCATCGGTATTGTGATCGCATCTTTAATCGTGCGTCCCTCGGGATTTTTAGGTCCGTAAGCCGCTTTCTGAATCAGGATTTTTTTTTCGTAATCCAGTAGATAGATCACGCAATCTTCAAATCCAATTCCAGCGATCACACGGTCAGCAATGAGCCAAAATATTTCGTCCAACGTTGAACGTTGAAGCAGGTCCAGAGCAAATTGGTGGAGCAGCGTGACAAAAGCTTCCGGCGTCAGTTCTTTTTTATCTGTCATGGTAGAGACGGCTGTACTCTCATCGAGTTTGGATCTGGCTTATTTGGGCTCTGTTGTTACTGCAGAACGTTCGGGGAATATCCTTGTTACTTGCCATGAACTGGCATGGCATTTGACAGTGATCCAATGGGTGGTATGTGTTTGCAGAACCGTTGTCACTCTTGATGCATTGGCAGTGTTTGGTCGGTAGTAAGCACACGATCGACTGGAAAGAACGCCGCCAGCTTAGTCTCGCTGATGGTCTCCTGGTAAGAAGTTGCGAACCGTCTCAATGTAACCGATGACTTGTAGTTCGTGGAGACAGTCTGTGAGGTGCAGTATTCCGTTGCAGATATGTGTATCTGCACATGCATTTCAATCCTCCAGAGTTTGTTTTTGGGTTGGCACTTCGGGTCGAACTATAAAAGCTGTCGAACTGTAAAACTTTCCGGGTCCGGGTCGAGCTTCTTGAAAGTGTGTTTTCGTTCGAATGACGTTTTGGCTGAGTGGCTGAGTGGCTGAGTGGCTGAGTGGCTGAGTGGCTGATGTGACTGAGTGGTCGAGTG